>CAYLUL010000010.1:0-9449 GCA_964386835.1 uncultured Methanospirillum sp. | reverse complement strand
CCAGGGACCTCTTGAATCCACCTACACGACCCTCGAGACGATGGTCGAGAAACTCGAGGCGGAACTGGCACTTGCCCTCCAGATTCGGGCGGTTGATCAGGACGATGTGGCCGAACGGGTATTGAATACTCATTTTATTCGGGACCTGATGGGCAACCTCTCCGCCTTCTCCAAGCAAAAGTTCCGCTGTACGCGATGTTCAGCAAAGTACCGGAGAATGCCGATGGGAGGAAAGTGTACGAACTGTGGTCAGGCAGTCATCCAGACCGTCCACGAGTCCTCGGTCAAAAAATATCTTGAGATGTCTCGCCGCATGTGTCGGGAGTACGGGGTGACCGAGTACACACGGCAGCGAATTGAGGTGTTGGACCTGGCGATTGAGTCGACATTCGGTCAGCCCCGGATCGAACAGCTCGGCCTTGCCGACTTTCTCTAGAGGCACCGTTTTTATACCATGTGAGACCGAACTTTGATCCGCGCGGGGGTAGCCAAGCGGCCAACGGCGAGCGCCTCAAGAGCGCTTCTTGAAGGAGTTCAGGGGTTCGAATCCCTTCCCCCGCATCAGGATTTCAATGCCGAATCCTCAGCGTTCTAAAGAGGTTTACAGAAACTCCGCTCGATATTTTTTCTTTTAAAGTCGTGTACACGGGTTCTGATACATCCACCAATCCGCAAGGAGGCGAGATGTTGCCGTAAAACAACAGTATAATCGCGAGTTTCGTTCTTTCAGTGTTTTCCCAGCAGGCACACCACCATCTGCGCAGATTTCAGGCCTTTCAGCGACGGGGTTAAAAAGGTCATTAAAAATCCAAAAAGCAGGGGAACAAACAAGAGATCATCGCGCATTTCAAATTCTCCGATATCCCTTGCTTGATCAATCTATCGCCGTGAGCTCGCACGGGACCTCTGTTCCGTTCCAGGAGTACGCAGCGATCGATCCCATGGTTCGGTCAGAGGTCCAGGTGGCAGTTCACCCATTCATGGTCAAACCGTGCACAGAAAAGGTCGTAGAATGAGCGGGCCGATTCGTTCCATTCCAACATCTGCCAGCTGACACCTGCGTATTTGCGATCATGGGCCACGGAGAGCACCGTCTCGAACAGCTGCCGGCCGATCCCCTCTCCGCGTCTCGAACCCGTCACGATGAGATCCTCCAGGTAGAGCCGGCACCCGGTCCAGGTGGAGAACCGAATGTACCAGAGAGCGAATCCAAGCAGCTTTCCGCCCTCCTCAGCCACCACTGCTTCCCAGATCGGGTCCGGACCGAAACCCGCCTCCTCGAACGCGGCAGCTGAGACAGTGACGGCATCCGGTGCCCGTTCGTATACCGCGAGTTCACGCACCAGTTCAAGGAGGGCCGCACAGTCCTCCTGTCGCGCGGCTCGAATGATCACGTCAACCATCTGTATGAAGTTGTTTCAGGTCCAGGATAAGGGGTCTCCCCGATCGATCAGTCGCTCTGGGAAAGGCGGAATCCGTGCCCTGAAAAGACCGCGACGACGAGGTCATCCTGCCTCACCTCGACCCGATAGAGTGAAGTTGCATCCGTCTCACCTGTACGCTCTGCCCGTGCGACCAGCCGTCCGGTAGCCGGCCGCAGATAGACGATCTCGGCGGCGAGCGCAACCTCCTCTCCCGCAAGGTTAGCTGCAGCTCCAAAAGCGTGGTCAGCCAGCGCAAAGATTGCACCTCCGTGGATCGAGCCGTTCCGGTTCAGCGTGCACAGCGGGTCCATCTCAACCTCCACAACACCCGCCAACGCCAAGATAATCCGGAGACCGAGGGTGGAGGCGAACGGGCATCTGTCGAACGAAGCCACCACGTCCTCTATCTCACCATCCATGAGTATCATATCTCGCACATCCTGGCATCTATCTGTCGACGGGCTTGGTGGCTTCGACCATCTCTCCGGTGAGCGCTCAGCACACCTGTGAACGGAAGGTCTCGCCTCTTTCCGGCAACACAGCCGGATCACGGTCGGCTTCACGTCTCTTGGCTCCACCCTGATGTTCCTGTTTGAAGCACCGCGCACGATCAAGGTTGACATCTCCTTCATCACCGGGGGCAGATTCTTGCAGGGAAAAGGGTTAGACAGCCCCCTTCCTCCAACCTGGCGAGAGAGACGGTTGCGACGATGACATGATTGGGGCGGTTGAGGCATGTCTTTTCAGCCTGGTGCTGATGATCTTTCGTTCGGAGTCTGCGGACTTTTCGTCGCGTTCCTGGAACTGATGAGGATCGCGGGCTACGACAAGATGGGTATCGAATCGCTGATCATACCGGGTGGCATCGTGTGCATCGGGCCCGACCTCTTCCGGGTGATGTCCCGTCATCCCTCCTGAAAGGTCGCCTATCCGACAGAGATCTCCCAACCACCCTCTGCTTCAACACTCAGAAGATAGTTCTCCAGCCTCTGGATACCGACCGCCTTGGATCCCGAAACCGTACCGTTCACCTCGACCAACCGATCGACCACTGCACCCGAACCATCGAGGAGAGTGATCGAGAACTGGCCTTCAGCCCGGTATAGATAATGGAAAAGAGCGATTCCCGGGGTGAGCTGGAAGTACGGTGTTACGGCGGTCCCATTCCCAGTGAACGTATGGGGTGCCTGAGTCGGAGGGGGAGTCAGGGTGGGTGACGCCGTCGGGGTCGTGGTCATCGTTTCGTTGGGGGTCGCGGTCACGGCGGGCTCCGGGAGGAGGCTCGGAGTCGGAACGGACGACGTTGAAGGTGAAGGCAGGGTTGTACTGGACGGCGCAGACGATGGGATAGACACAGGCACTCCAGTCGTGGAGGGGATATCGGTCGGCGTCATGGTGGCGACCTTCGTCACCCGCACGGTCCAGAGACCGCTCCCAAACGGCCAGACCTCGACACGGCAGTCACCCGATGTCGGGATTCGGATTGTTGTCCCTCCAGGGTTCGGGCCGGCCGTCACGAGTCCGAGCACGGTCCGATTTGCATCGAGAAGCTGCGCCATCGTCAGTTCTTGTGCTGCAAGTTCGAGCCGGACCTCTCCGGCATCCAGTGAAAAGGGAGCGGTGACGTAGTTTCCCTCCCCAGCCCAGACGAGGTTCCCGACCGGCCCGGGCACAATCGTGCTCGTCGGACCTGGCACCATTGTTGGTTGGGGGAGCGGAATGGAGATGGACGGAGAGATGGTCCCGAACAGGTCGTCCCCGTCCCCGCCTGCATCCTGGACATACCGGTCGAGGGTCCGGACCGAGAGGACGGTCTCGAGAGGGCGCGGCGTTGCATTCTGCGTCACGTTCGCCGGCAGGGAGATCACCTCCGGGACCTGGATCACTGGCGGGCGCGTCGCCTGCTGGGTCGGAGTCGCGGTCAGGGGTGGCATATTCACCGGTCCGCCCGCTTCGGCGGCGAGACCTGTCCCGGCCTCGACGTCGGTCTGCGCCGAGGAACCGAGCCCCTGGGCGAAGATGAGGGCGACAAGGAGGAGGACGAAAAGAACGGCGAGCCCACCAACAACCATCGGATTTGAGAAGGCCTTCTGTACCCGGTTGACGAGCGACAGGCGATCAATTCGGTGACCGCATCGCATACAATACAGGGAGTCGGGCGAGATAACCGGAGCTCCACACTCAGAACACGCCCGGAAAGCGTCGCCAGTAGTCTCTGATGTCACCGGGCTCACCGGTGCGGCAGGCCTATCATGGACCGGGGCTGCTGGCAGTGAGGATAGGGGTACGGCCGCCTCGACCGCTGACGGCGCAGGAGAGGGGGCGGCTGCTGAGGATAAACCTGGTTGAGGAGGTGGCGGCACTGCGGAAGGTGGTGAGCGAGTCGCCCGGTCCCGAGGAGGTCCTGAGAAGGTCCGCATGTTGACCTTGCAATGGGGACAGAGAGACCATTCCGGCCGCACCTCTGTACCACAGTTGGGACATTCAGCCACAGTGGGACCTCAATAAACAACCTTGCACCGACCGGAGAATAAAGACTCTGATCCAGCAACGCGGCAAAAAGATTACACGAATCCCAGATCCGTCCCGGACCGGTCGTGAATCGCCGCACACTGTGACCTCTCATCGGGACCCGAGTTGGAATTCGGGACGGGAAATGCCATTGTTTCCCGGACGAATTCGTGAACGGGAACGACGAACATGAGGGGGTGTCCGTGGCCAATATAGCCACCCGATTACCCGAGAGATACGATCGAGCCACCATCTTGTCCAGTCACGAGAAGGCGGAACGATTTTGGGGAATGGTGCAGAGGTAATCTGCGCAATGAGAACCCGATTGCTGTTCGCTATCCTTGCCTGCCTGGTCGTGTTGACCTGTATCCCGTCTATCAGTGGGGCTGAGAGTACGGCAGAGGAACAGCTTGACCAGGTCACCGACCTCATGCGAATGGGGCGCCTGGACGAGGCATTGCGGGAACTCGACGGGATGCAGGTGACCTATCCCGATCACCTCCGTTCCTGGCTGGTACGTGGCCTGATCATGGCCTACTCCGATCGGCTCGGTGAAGGGCTCTCAGATGTCAAGGATCGTCTTGCCAATGACACTCATGACGGATCGGCTCTTGCCTTTGAAGTCGGGCTCCGTGTCGGAGACGGAGAGTTCACAACCGCGAGAAACATCTCCGAGAGACTGGTTCAGCGTAATCCCGAGTCTGCCGATGCATGGGACATCCATGGCGGTGTCCTCTCGCTTCAGGAGGGCGGCAACTCCGGGGCCGATGCCGTTGGCGCACTGGATCGGGCCCTCGCAATCGACCCGCGACACGTGGACGCACTGATCAACCGCGGCGAGCAGACGATGCCGATCGATCCGACCGAAGCCGAACGGTATCTGCGGCGGGCGGTGGATGCACGCCCGGGGTCCACTGATGCCAACGAGGCGTTGACATCGCTGCTCATCAGCCAGAACCGGACGGCCGAAGCCCTCGAAGCCTATGACAGCTGGTTGAGAGAACGGCCGCTCTCATCGCTGGCACTGACAGGAAAAGCGGTCCTTCTGGCTGACCAGGGCAGGTACGAAGACGCCCTCTGGCTCGTTGAGAGTGTCCTCAAGAATGACCCCAAGGACCGAAACGTCCTCTACCTGAAAGGGGCCCTCCTGACCGATCTTGGTCGGCCGCAGGAAGCAGTCGACGTCCTGAATACCTTGCTCGAGCTCCATCCGGGAGACGAAGAAGCCGAGTCGCTCCGGAGCGAGGCAGCCGCAACAGTCCAGTCGAGGGCAAATGGGACCACAGCGAAGGGTACCACCGCCCTGCCGACAACAGCACGGTCTCCCCTCCCCATCGACATCGTCGTGGGTGCCCTCTCGATTGCCGTTTTCCTCCACCGTTGCCGGCGTTGAGAGCCGACCGGGTGCACGAGCATTCGACAGATCCTCCAATTCATGGTCTCCCGCACGTATCACGGCCTGACCGGGGGGCGACAATACATTCACAGCGCGACCGAGCAGTTCATCGTGGTGGAACGTAACTCAGGTGCATGAACCTGGGTGGAGGTGACGGTCGACTTCACGTGATCTCTCTCATCGCGATGAGCCTGGACGGCCGTCTTGACGGTTTTCCGATCGATCTTGAGGGCTTCTATCGGATAGCGGCCCGGTTCGAGGTCGACGCGGTACTATCAGGGTCGGAGACAGTACTGGTTGGGCTGGAAAAGTACAGTGGGGTCGAGAATCGGTACGAAGAAGGACCGATCCCAGATCGTCCACGGCCAGGGGATTCCCGGCCTCTCTTCGTCATCGTGGACGGCCGGGGGCGCGTTCGAGCATGGTCCCCCTTTCAGCAGTTCCCGTACTGGCGGGGCGGTCTCGCCCTCCTCTCGGAATCGGTGCCAGCGAGCCACCAATCCTATCTCGCGTCGCGGAACGTCGATTCAATTGTGGTCGGCAGGGATCGAGTCGACCTGAACCTGGCGCTTCGTCGGCTCCAGACGGAGTGCGCTGTTCGGAGGATCCGGGTAGACTCGGGAGGACGTCTGAACGCCGCTTTGCTCCGTGCGGGCCTCCTCGACGAGATACACATCCTGGTGTTTCCGCACGTGGTCGGGGGAACGGGACCGCGATCCTTCCTTGACGACGTGCCCCTCTTCGAAGGGTCGCGGCTCCCCCGACTGGAACGAACGGGCGTTGAACCAAACGATGACGGGACCGTTCTGCTCTCGTACCGAGTCGAGGGATAGTGCCTCAGACGTTGTTGTGGCCGTCCGAATAGTGGTAAAAAAGACCTGCTCCGCCCGCGTCTGGAGTGAGGAGTGGAGCGCACAGACACCTGACTTTGAAGATCAGGTGGACCGGGCAGGATGGGCTGAGGGCGCGATCGGCGTCGTCCGACTTCTCCTGGACGCGGGTCACCAGAAGGTCCCGTCACCCGCTTGAACCAGGTTGCCTCGGTCGCTGAGGCTCTTGCCAGGGCACTGTACTCATCAAGTACGAGCATCGAAGCCCTTGTGAGGAGGTGCGATAGCGAGGCGACGGTGGAACGCAGGTCTCTCTGTCCTCACACTCGGAGAGGATTGAGTCACGATAAGGAGGGCCGTCTCCATTGACGAGTAAGCCATTCGGTCATACCCACCCTGCTGTGCGATCAGGAAGGGCTGGTTGCAGAACCCGAAAGGGGGTCGCCCCCTGAGGTGATCAGGCGATCGCCGTGCCCGGGGTTGAGGTTCCGGTCGAGTTGACAAAACATCCCTGCGAAAGGACCAGCGGAGCGTCGCCGCAATGGTGACACTGGGTTCGCCCTGTATCCTGCCCTGTACGAGGGACGGCGCGTTCCGCCGGATTGCGGAGAAGCCAATTTTCGGTCCCTCTGCGAACCGAAGGGCTGGTGAATCGTCATTGCTGCACTCCTGGCGAGCCCGAATGATCGGTGAGCGTCCGGCACTGGGAGAAACAGTACCTGGCAGCATCGTCCTGGCCGAGACGCGCATGAGCAACTCCCCGGTTGTGCCAGGCAGCATGATCTCGGGGATCGATCTCGACCGCCATCGAAAATGCCTCAATGGCCTCCGGGAGACGGTCAAGCGCAGCGAGACAGACCCCCCGGTTTGTGAAGAGGGCGGGCATGCCCCCGCTCGTCTCGATCGCCTGGTCGTACATCACGAGTGCCTCGTCAAACCGACAAAGGTCAACAAGGGCGACACCGCAGTTATAGAGGGCCTTCGAGTGAAGGGGGTCAAGAGCCAGGACAGCCCTGTACGAGGCGAGCGCCTCGGCATGTCTTCCCAGGGCATAGAGGGTGTTGCCGAGGAGAAAGTGCGCCTCGACGTGCCTCGGGGCAAGGCAGAGAACTTGCTCAAGTGTTCGGGCTGCCTGGGCGAACTCGGAGAAGTGATAGAGGACTCGCCCCTGCACGAACCAGACATCGGGGTCGAGAGGCGCGATAGCGATGGCGGCAGAGCAGCAGTCGAGTGCCTCAGTGAGGCGGCCCCTCGCATCGAGAGCGATGGCCCGGAGTAAGAGACCAGACAGATCTCCCCTGCCCTCGACAAGGGAGATCGCCTCAGCGTACCGGCCGAACAAAACTCCCTGGGCCGCACCATCGATGCCTCTCCCGGAATCAGTTTCATTCATTCAAGGACCACCATCTCACTCCTCCCCGTCTCCGTCTCGAGCACCGCGACGGTCGGACATCCGGTCAGGTAACCACACGCCTCCCCCGGGTTGATGATACGCGTCCGCCCCTCCTGGGTACAACCCCCCCGGTGTGAATGACCGTGGACCACGAAATCGAACCCCTGCGTATCGATAAGCACCGAAAGCAGTTCGCGCTGGTGACCGTGGATCAGCGCGATTTCCACTCCGTCCAGCTCGAGCCGGGCGAAGTCGCCACGGATATCGAGGTTTTCGTGCTTGTTGAACCGTTCTGTAAGGAGGTTCCGGTCGCCATCGTTGTTCCCGAAGACTCCCACGAGAGGACACTTCAGAGATGAGAGCCAGTCGACGACGAACGGTGCGACGTAATCGCCTGCATGGAGCACGTACTCAACTCCTTCCTGGTTGAATCGGTCAACTGCAGCTTCCACCGTCCCCCGGCGATCGTGGGTATCAGCGATGATCCCGATCCGCATGACGAAGACGGTTTGACACTGTCCTGTCATATGCATTTGCGTCAGGGCGAGCCGCCGGTTGTGGGTGTCGCCGCCGGCTGAATCTTTCCAACATCGACGTACCCGGACTTGTCAAGCCGGTAGCCCTCGAAGACCATCCGTTCTCGGGTTAGGTGCATCGTCCAGTCGTCAGCCGGGGAGATGTAGGCCCAGCCCCGGTCCGTCGGCCGCACCAGGGTGTAGACGTACTCGCCGGGCTGCGACCGGTACTCGAGGACCACGATCGCTGCCCCCGCGTGGGTGTTATTCGGGCCACCGAACCCCGCCACGACGAGGTCGCCTTTCAGGAGTTCGCCTGCCCCGTACCGGGGCTCAGTCGTTGGTGTGAGGGGGATCTCTCCCGGTGATGAAGGTGTTGAGCACCCGGGGGCGAGCAGCATGAGCGTGAGGAAAAGCAGGAGGATGGGTGTCCGCATATGCTGATCTGGAGCGACATCCCATATGAATACAGATCCGGCCGACCATGCGAACCCTCACCCGGGGGAGACTGCACGCCCTCTTGAGGGTGAGAGGCCAACGAGTTGAGTGCTGCCATGCCTCTGGAACAGATCCCAATCGGGACATTCTCCCGCGTCACACGATTGACCCCGCGAGCGCTCCGCCTCTATGACGAGCGTGGTCTGCTCGTTCCCGCAGGGAAGGATCTCTGCACCGGGTACCGTCACTACACCTTCGAGCAGATCGAACGGGGGGTCAGGATCGGCCACCTGGTCTCGCTCGGGTTCTCGCTCGGCGAGATCCGAGCCCTTCTCGAGGCGCAGTCGGCGGGAGATCGGGAGACGATACGCCGGCTCTTCCAGGCCAGGCGTGTTGCGGTCGGAATCGAGATCCGGCGGTTGGCGGCGATCGACGCGGCCCTCGCACACGACGGGGTCGCACTCGAGGTTTTCTGCATGTCCATCACAGAACCCGTTATCAAGGAAGTTCCGGCCCTGCGCGTGCTGTCGCGTCGCGGCACGGGTCCGTACAGCGAGACGATAACCCGCCTGATTCGCGAGGTCTGCAGCATCTTCACGCCACAAGGGGCACCACCCCTATCCGCCAGGGTAGCGGGGCCGATCATGGCCATCTATCACGACAATGAGTACCGCGAGAATGACGCCGACATCGAAGTGGCGCTTCCGGTCGTCGGTCGGGTCGATCTGAACGATACGGGAACCGTACTTTGCACCCTGCCAGCCACCCGCGTCGTCTCGGTGGTATACACCGGGCCGTACTCGGGCCTCTCCTCGGCTCATGAGGCGGTCTTCAAGTTCGTGCAGGCGTTCGAGCTCAGTCAGAACGGGCCGGAGCGCGAGCTCTTCCTGAACGATCCGAACGAGGTCCCCGAGATCGGACTGATCACCGAGATCCAGTACA
>CAYLUL010000009.1:19846-22891 GCA_964386835.1 uncultured Methanospirillum sp. | reverse complement strand
TCGCAGGAGTCGAGATAGTGCCGGAACCGCCGACGAGGCATATCTCCTCGCCCCACTTCACGATGTCCGCCGCTGTCAGGGTGCCGATCGCACCGTCGAATGCAACACTTGTATCGTCGTGATCGTACCCGGCGGCATTGTTCACCAACCCGCTCCACGCAACCTGTTGACCCGCCGTGAAATCAGCGTAGAACCGCATCCTGGTGATCTGGCCGTGGTTCGTGGTCAGGTCAAGCGTGGCCGTCTTGCCGGCAGCCGCATCGGTCGTCGCGTGGGCGATCGTGATCGCGGCCGGCGTGACCTGTTCGGCGATGGCGTCGGACCCATCGGCGCCGTCCGCTCCTGCCGCCCCCTGTGGCCCGATCAGCGACGTTCCCGCGCCCCATGTGCCGGACGCCTTCGGGCCGAATATCTCGGCCGATGTGGTGTTGATGTAGAAGTCCCCGTCGACGCCTTCGGTGGTCGGGTCAACGGTGCCGTTCAGGACGGTCTTTCCATCGGCCCCCGCAGCGCCGTCGGCACCTGCTGTTCCGGTCGCTCCCGTTTCGCCCTGGACCCCCTGGATGCCCTGCGCCCCATCAGCTCCCGTTGCCCCGGGCTCTCCCTGTGGACCAATGAGTGAGGTGCTCGTGCCCCACGCACCGGAGGCCTTCGGCCCGTAGATCGCGTGGGCCGTCGTGTCGATGTACCAGTCGCCGTCGACGCCGAGCCCTGCCGAGGGGACGCCACTGCCGGAGAGCACGGACAGGCCGTCGGTGCCGTCTGCTCCTGCGGCTCCGGGATCTCCCTGCGGGCCGACGAGCGATACGCCGGTTCCCCAGCCGCCCGCCGACTTCGGCCCGAATATCTCGGACGACGTGGTGTTGATGTAGAAGTCCCCGAGTGCGCCTTCCGTGGTCGGGTCAACGGTGCCGTTCAGGACGGTTTTCCCGTCTGCTCCGGGCGCTCCATCGGACCCGGCCGGACCCTGCGCGCCGTCGGCTCCAGCCGGCCCCTGGATACCCTGTTCCCCCTGAGGTCCTTGGGGTCCTGTCGCTCCGTCAGCCCCGGGAGCTCCATCGGCTCCGGCTGCTCCGGTATCCCCCTTGATGACCTCTCCGGGAGGCCAGGCCCCCGAGGCCTTCGGCCCGAAGAACGTCTTGGGGGCTGTGGTGTTGATGAAGAAATCCCCGTCTGTTCCGGTGCTCGCGGTCGGGTCAATTGAACCGAAAAGGATGGTATTGATTCCTCCCCCCGTGCCCTCGATGGTCGCGGCTACAAAGAGCTTGAGCACGTCGTCCCAGAGGATCCCCTGCCCGTTCGTGATCTCGTCCGCAGAGACGTCAAGGAGATCAACCAGACGGGTCGCCCCCCCGGTCTCTTCCGGGGGGGGGTTCGGGATTACGGCCATCTCAGACCTCGCGGCCCGAGATCGTCCCGTTCACGTAGATCGCCTGACTGCCGTCCGATTTGACCTGGAGGAGGACCACATCGGCCGCTGCGAGCTGCACCTTTCCATCGAACGGGAGGGTGATGCAGCCGATCGACTTCGTGTTCGTGAACTGCTCCACGGAGGCGATCACGAGGCGGAACTGTGCGAACGACTCCCCACCGGCCTTGACCCCGAGCGAGACCTCGTTCAGGAACCCGACCTTCCCGGACGTGACGGCCCAGGAGGCGAGCGTCTGATACTCGGAGCTCGACCCGGTGTAGTACCCGACCCGGGCGATCCCCGTGCCGGGCTTGCCGTCACTGATGAGCGTGTCGAGCTTGGCATCAGTCGCGGCCCCTGTCGGGAGCGGGACCGTGCCGCCGACTTCGACGGCGACCGCAGAGGAGTTGCCCCCCTCGATCGAGACGACATCGGCGGCCGTGAGGGCCCGGATCGCTACCTCCTCACTGTCAAGGGTGATCTTGACATCGGCGGTGTTCCCCCCCTCGACCGTGACGACATCGGCGGCCGTGAGAGCTCGAAGGGCGATATCCGCTCCCTCGATCGAGACCGTCTCGATATTCGTCGAGACGGGCAGGGGGTTTGTTTCGTCGATGAGGCCCCCGTCCTTATCGATCAGCTTAATTCGCGCCATTACTTCCACTCCATGATCTCGGCCGTGCCGGTGTCGGCTGCGACCTTCGCATAGATGATCGGCTCGCTGTCCCGGGTCACGAACCGCATTTCATCGCTCGGTTCGAGCGTGATCCCGGGGTCGCCGTTCGCGTTGCAGAGGATCAGATCGGCGGTCCCTCCGTTCCGGACGATCAGCATGTTCCGCCCCGCGAGGGGGGTTGCGGGCAGGGGCGTTGGGTCGGTTGTGACGTCGACCCGGCCGCAGAGGGGATGGCCCTCCATGACCTCGGATTCGTGAATGTAGTTGTCAGGCATGATGTCCCTCAGATGATATGCCAGGCGGTGCCGTCAGAGACGATCCGAACGGTCCCGTACTGGGCTGTGAGCAGGGGGGTCGTGGCCGCGCCGTCGATCGTGTCCGTGCCGGCGGCGGCGAACTGGCACCCGTATGTGGTCGCGGCCGGCGCGGTCTTCTTGAGCACGAACGTCTGCCCGGAGCAGAGGCTCGCGGCCGGTAGGGTGATCGCGATATCCTCCGCCGTGGTGTCGACCAGGACGATCCGGGGATGTGATCCGGTTAGGGTTGTGTCGGCCGAGAGAGAGGCGAAGGCGAGCGGGACTTCAGGCTCCGGGGAGGGATTGATGAGATAATCCCTGGACCCGGAGGAGGCGTAGCCGACCCTGCGCCGGATCGCCGGCGGCGTATCCGTCATGACCCCGGCGGTCGCGGCCGAGACGTAGACGGCGGTTCCGCCATCGAGGTAGAGCTGGGTGCCGTTCTCCAGGAGCCCGTTCACAAAGATCTGGAGGTCGTCGTTCTCGGCTGCTGCTGCGGTGACGGCGATTCCGAGCAGTCCCGAACAGTTCGCCAGGGTATCGGCCTTTGCCTTGACCCACCATCCGTCGTTCGGGTCGTACCGGACGACATCGTTGACGGCGATCGCCTCCCCGGCCGTCTCCCACCCGAGGATCAGCTTGAGCTCGTTCGCGTCCCCTTC
>CAYLUL010000009.1:0-19746 GCA_964386835.1 uncultured Methanospirillum sp. | reverse complement strand
GTCTCGTGGTCGCCGATGTTGTGCTGGAGGTCTTCCTGGTCCTCTGCGCACGGAGGTCGGCAGACGAGCGTCCCGGCGGGCCACGCTTTGGCGTTCGTCCCTCGGGCCGAGAGGGTGACCGTATCCCCGCTGATCGAGGCCGATAGGCAGGTCTCCGCGTGCTCGTCCTCCTGGCTCGCCAGCAGCACGACCCGGTTCGGGGCCGCGTTCAGAGCGTACGCGGCTCCGCCCGTGTTCAGCACGAGCACGAGGTCGTCGGCGTCGATCGCGGTCTGGAGGACTGCGACGGGGCTGTTCCGCAAGGGCGGGTACATGGTAACCTGTGCCATCTCAGGCCCCCCGCGTCACGACGAAGTCAGGGACGACCTGAATCGACTCCCCGTTCTCCAGGTTCTTCACCACGGCGAGCCGATGCCGGGCGGCGGCGACCCCGTCGGCGTTCTTGATGCAGTACTCCCGGAGGGGCACGGTCCCCGTCGCTCCCGAGACCGAGAACGTATGCGGCAGGCGGACCCGGCCCGTGCTGACGTAGCCGGGGGTGACCTCGGCCTCGGCGAGTCCGTATTCCGTAATCGGCGTCTCCAGGTCGGCCGAGGTCTCGCTCTCGGCGGTGTCTCCGGTCCCGAGCTGGATGCGATCGAATGGGGCGACCTCGATCCCAACGAGCAGTTTCGCCGCAGCGTCGAGTGCGGCAGTAGCGACTTTCACGATAACTTCTCCTGAATGAAACTGATGGTATAAGGGACGCCCCAGGCGAGCCCGCGCGTCTCCCGGAACGGCTTGCAGATCATGGTCCCCGGGTACTGGACCCCGTCGATCTCTAGCATGAGCCGCTGTCCCTTCAGGGCTGCGAGCGAGATAAGGTTCGCGCGCTCGGCTGAGGTCACGGCAGCACAGGAGAACGACCACTGCGGCTTGTCGCGGGACGATCCCTGGAGGCTGATCCCGCCGTCCTTGAGGTCGGTCGGGTTGCAGACCGGATCGTGGTCGACGTCATAGGGGGCGACGTTCGCGAGCTCGATCCCGTCGTAGACGACCGCCTTCCGGACGGTGATGTACTGGGTGGTCGAGATCGACTCCCCCGTCTTCGTCACGGTGAGCGTGACGGGATAGACGCCTGGATAGAGGATCGCGTGCGTCGGGCTCTGCTCGGTCGAGGTTGTTCCTTCCCCGAAGTCCCAGGCCCACGAGGTCGGCGTACCGGCCGACGTGTCCGTGAACTCGATCGCCTCTCGCGGCAGGGGGTCAGACGGACTCATGATGAAGGCGGCGACGAGAGGGGGCGGGGGAACCTCGGCGACGACCACGTCCATGTCCATAGTATCGGTCGACGTGCCATACGGGTTCGTGACTGTCAGGCTCGGGTGGTAGGTCCCCGGCACCGTGTAGGTGTGCGTCTGGTTTTTGTTGGTCGAGGTCGTCCCGTCATCGAAGTCCCAGAGGTAGGTAGCCGGGCCGGTGCCGTCATACCCCATCGACATATAGGGGACCGTCAGCGGGACCGGACCAGTAGATGCCCCCATCGGCGCGCCGTCTGCGTTCGGGACTGACCCCAGATGGATGAAGTCGACCTTCGTCTCGACGTCAGTTCCATCTCCGTTCGTGACCGTCAGGGAGATCGTTCGAGCTCCTGGAGGCCCCTCGAAGATGTGGGTTGGATTTTGGAGCGTCGATACTGAGTCAACGGGGCCGACATACGTCGCGTCCCCGAAGTCCCAGGCCCAGGCGGTCGGCGTGCCGGTCGAGGTGTCGGTGAACTGGACGGTCCGCGCGGCGGTCGACCCGTTCACATCCATATGGGTTTTGTCCGCCGTGAAAGCGGCTGTCGGTGCGGTCATGCTGTTCTGATCCCCCTCCTCATGCGGTCGAGTGCGAAATCATTCTTGATGTCCGCGAGGTATTTCTCATAGGGATAGTCCGCCGAGAGATTTACGTCCCCGTGGTGATGATACTCGACGGGGCCCCCCGTGGACAGGGCTGCCAGGATCTCCTTCAGGACCGGGAGCGCATCGCTGCCGAGCCCGTTCGCGTTCTGCTCCGGGGTGAGCACCCTCTCCCCGTTCCGCAGCAGGGCCGGGCCTTCGCTCTGGCCCGGCGGGGCCTGGAAGATCCCGCCGTCGTGGAACCTCGGCGTCGTGCCCGCTCGGGCACTGCTGCCGCTTGAGATCGTGACGGTCGCGGATGAAAGAGCCTGTTTCCCGGACGGTCCGATCGCGGTCCCGTCGATCTCGTACGTCCCGGCCCGATAGAACGTGTGCGTCGTGCGCTTGCCCGTCCCCATCGTGCCGTCCCCGAACCGCCACTGCACGGCCGAGGCGTTCATCGTCTCGCTCATGCAGGTGACCGTCAGGGGCGCGCTCCCGGTCTTCGGTGAGACGATCACCTGGATCGTCGGGGGCGGGGTCGAGTCGACCGGGGTCGGCCCCCCATAGGTCACGGGGGGGTCGCCGGGCTTCGCACCGGCGTCCGGGTTTGCCGGGCCGGTCGGCGGCGGGAGCTTCGTCGGGTCGGTTGCCGGGACGGTTGGAGGGACGACAGGGCCCGTTCCGCCGAGCGGTGCGCCGACCGTCCCTCCGCCCCGGGTCGCGCCGAGCTTGTCCTCAGCGGCCATCAGGCGGTCGAGGTTCGCGGCACTCGGGTCCGCATGATATGCGGCATAGGCGGCATCATACTCCGCCTTCGCTGCGTTCGCTTCGGGCGAGGGCTGTCCGGGAGTTGCGGGGGTCGCCGGCGCACCCGTCGTCAGGTCGAGTGCGGAGAGGTCGAAGGTCTTGCCGGTCATCTTCTCGTAGATGAACCCGAGGATGTCGAGGGCCGGGCCGAGCCCGCCGAGCGCACTCTTCAGCGCGGCCTTGAGGGCGTTCCCGAGCAGGTCCCCGTTCGACGCGGCCGAGCCCGTGATCCCCGACCAGAGGTTGTTCCAGCCGGTGGTGATGCCGCCGAAGAAGCCCGTGACCTTTGCCACGACGCCGCCCTCGCCGGTGATCGCCCCCATCAGCGCGTTCGTGATCCCCTCCCACGCCCCGCCGACCCCGTTCTGGATGTCGATCCAGACCTGCCCGGCCGCAGTCGTGAACCCGCCGACCCAGGTCGTGAAGTTGGTCACCGTGCCCGAGACGGCCGTTGAGACGGTGGATGAGATAGCGTCCCAGGCTCCGGCAACGGAGTTCTGGATGTTGACCCAGACCGTGCCGACCGCCGAGGTCAGGCCGCCGACCCAGGTGGTGAAGCTCGTGACCGTGCCCGAGACGGCCGTCGAGACGGTGGATGAGATGCCGTCCCAGGCTCCGGCAACGGAGTTCTGGATGTTGACCCAGACCGTGCCGACCGCCGAGGTCAGGCCGCCGACCCAGGTGGTGAATTTTCCAATCAGTCCCGTCTCCCCGGTGACCGCGCCCGAGAGGGCGTTCGTGATGCCGTCCCAGGCTCCGCCGATCGCGTCCTGGATCTTCGTCCAGACGTCTCCGACCGAGGGCACGAGCTTCCCGACCCATGAGGTGAACTTGCCGACGAGTCCGGAGGCCCCGGCAACGGCCGACTCAACCGCGCCCGTGATCCCGTCCCAGGCCCGACCAACGCCGTTCTGCACCGAGGTCCAGACGCCGCCGACGATCCCCGGAATCTTCTCGACGTTCTCCTTGACGAACCCGACGACCTTGCCGGCGGCGGTCGAGACAGCCGAGCTGATCGTCCCCCATGCCGCCCCGGTCGCCGTGGAGATTGTGGTCCACGCGCCGGTGACGGTGGTGACCATCCCGTCGACCAGCCGGCCGACCGCTGCGCTCGACTGTTCGAAGACGGACGCCAGGTGCTCGGGTATCTTGGCGATCTGCCCGGTCACGAGGTCGATTGCTACCGTGCCGATCGCGCCGACCGGGGCGAACAGGACTTTCAGGACGTCCGAGAACCACGGGGCGATCTCGTTGACCTTCGCGCCCATCCCCCGGACCCAGTCGAGTACGCCCGTCTCGACGAGCACCTTGACCCCGAGCAGCCCGGCCCCGACGCCGGTGATGATCGCTCCGGCGAATGCGGCGGCCGTGGCCGTGCCTGCGGCTGCGGCTGCTGCGGGAGCTCCGGCAGTCGCACCGCCGAAGGTGTAGGCCCCGCCACCGGTCAGGGCGGCTCCCGCCCCACCGACCGTAAGGCCCCCGGCGGCAGTTACTCCGCCCGCACCTGCGGCTGCGGCCCCGGCCCCTCCAGCTGCGGCCGCTCCTCCACCGAGCCCGAGGAGGCCGAGGAGCTTGCCCCCCAGACCCCCGAGGACGGAACCGCCTGCGAGGACTCCCCCGGCCATCCCGGCCATCGTGATGTAGGGGAGGATCGGGGCGAGGAGGGTGCCGACCGCGAGCTGGAATTTGTCGACGGCATCCTTGAACTTGTCTGCCGTGCCGAGGGACTTGTTCACGGCGTCGCTGAAGAGCTTGGTGTCCCCGGCCGACTGCTCCAGGACCTTCTTCTTCTCTTCGAGGGCCGCCGGGTCGAGACCGAGCGCCTTCCAGAACGCGGCTGCGGCGTCCGTCGCCTGATCCTTGTTCGCGGCGAGGTCCTTCCCTTTCTGCTCGTTCTCCTCGATCTTCTTCTTGGTCTCGTCCCGGTTCGCGATCTCCTTGTCGTAGGTGGCCTGATACTCGCGGAGCTTCTCCATCTCCTTGTCGCGGGCATCGATCAGGTCCTGGATGCGCTGCTTGGTGTCCGCGATCCGGTCGTTCAACTCCTCCTGCTTCTTCCGGGTCCGCTCCTGCGCGGCCTCGAAGGTCGAGGTGTCCGGGGCGGTGATGTTGAGCCCGGATCGCTCGAACTTGGCCATCTCGGTGAGGAGGTCCCCGAGCTTCCGCTTATACTCGTCCAGCCCGGTTAGGGTCAGGGCGAGCTCTTCCCGGTTCTTGCTCTGCTGCTTCCGGTTCTCGTCGAGCTCCCGGCCGAGGTCGGCGACCGCCTTCTGCGACTCCTCCCAGGCCTTCCTCGCGGCTTCCTGAGCGAGCCGCTGCTTCTCCTGGGCCTCCTGGAAGGGGGTCTTGTCCGCAATTGGGGCGATCGGGATCTGGTTGAACTCGTCGAGCTCCTTCCGGGCCTTCGCGTACTCGGCGGTGAGGGTGTTGATCTGCGCCTGGAGCTTGGCATAGGCGAGCTCGGCGGCGGCGATGTCCTTGCCGCTGTTCGCGTACTCCTTGTTCAGGGAGGCGAGCCGTTCCTTGGCGGCGGCGATCTGCTCGGCGAGGGCCTTCTGCTGCTCGGCACTCTTCTTGACGGCCTCGGTATACCAGGACTGATCCTCGGTTGCTTTCTTGAGGAGGGCCGCCTGCTCCGCGATCTTGGCGCGGGCCTTTTCGAGGTCGGAGGTCAGGTCCTGGTGGTCCTTCGCGTTGTCCTTGACCTTCTGCCCGTACTCGTCGACCCGGTCCTTCGCGTCCTGGAGTTTCTCCTCCAGCTCCTTCATCGTCGCGGGGTCGATGAAGAGCTGCCCGCCCTGCGTGTTCTTCGCCGCCGTCAGGGCGTCGTACTCGGCCTGGAGCTCGGCCAGGGTCTTCTTCGAGTCCGCCAGTTCCTTCTGGTCCTTGGCCTGCTGCCGTTCGTTCTTCTCCAGGGCGTCGGTATACCGATCGACCGCATCGACGGCGTTCTCGTACTGGTCCTTGAGCCGTTCGAGCTCGTCCTTGTGCTTCTCTGTCGCCTCGTCGAGGATCGAGGTGTCCTTGAGGGCGGCGGCATATTCCGCTTCGAGCTGCTGGAGGGACTTCTGCGCCTTGGCCAGCTCGTCCCTGAGCTCGGTCTGCCGGTTCTTCGCATCGGTGACGCGATCGGCATACTCGGAGAGCGAGCCCTTCGCATCGTTCAGCCGTTCCGAGACGCTGGCGACCGTGGCCGCACACTGCTTCTGAGCCTCCGCGAAGAGGCTCGTGTCGTTCTGCGCCCGCTGATAGGCGGCGGCGAGGTCGTTCGTCCTCTGCACAGCCTCGTTATACCGTGCGGTTAGCTCCGCGAACTGCCGTTCGTTCTCCGCGATCCGGTCGTTCAGCCCGGCGATCGTCTCCCCGAGCCCGGCGATCGAGGAGCGGAGGGAGTTGGCCCGGCTGGTGAGCTCGGCATAGGCCTGCGCATACTCCGAGGTATCCCCGGCGGCCAGCTCCCTCTCCAGCTCTGCGAGCTCCTTTCCGGTCTCCTCGATCGAGCGGTTGTAGTTCGTGATCGAGTCCTGGGAGGCTGCGAGCTGCCCTTCGAGGCTCTTGAGCGCACTCTCAGCACGCTCCAGTTCGCTCACGAGCTGGTCATGCTCGGCCGCGCAATCATCGATCGCTTTCTGGTAGTCCTTCACCGACTGCTCGGCCGCCTTCAGGGCCTCGTTCAGGGTGGCGAAGGCCTTGCGGCCGGTGAGCCCCCGGTCCTCGAAGACCATCAGGATCGCCATCAGGTCGTCGAGCGAGACGCCGATCTCGGAGAGGGCCGGGCCGACACGCTTGGCGACGGTCGAGAACTCGTCCATCGACACATTCCCGCGCCGGAACATGGCCGTGAACTTGTCCTCGTATTCCGGGAACTGATCGATCTCCAGGCCGAAGGCGTTGAACGCCTGGACGCCGATGGTCGCGATCTGGTTCGCCGTCTTGCCCGTCGCGTCCCCGACGTTATCCATCGAGACCGCGACCCGCTTCAGCTGCTCCTCGGTGGTGACCCCGGCCCGTGCGAGGGTGTCGAAGGTCGGAGTGACCTCGCTCAGGCGGAACGTGTAGTCCGCGATCGAGACGGCCGCATCCCGGACGGCCCCGGTGGTCGAGTTCATCGAGAGCGCGACCATCGCGAAGTCGGAGTTGAGCTGCCGGGCTCCGGCGGTGAGAAGAGATACGGCCCCGGCGAGCGCGACCATTGCGCCGCCCACGGCGACGGAGGCGTTTCGGGCTCGGGTGGCGAACGACTCGACCTGCGTGGCGGCGGTGGTCGCGGCCGTGCCGACGCCCTTCAGGTTGGTCTGGGCGGAGGACGTCCCGGAGCGGGTGTCGTCCCTCGCGATGATCGAAAAGACGAGGTTGTAGAGATCAGACGTCGGCATGTGTGGGGGCCTCCAGGTCGTAGGCGGCCATCCAGAGGGCGCGGGTCTCGGGCGACAGTGCGCCGAACTCCGCGAAGCTCGTCAGGCCGAGGTCAAGTAGCATCCGGACGGCCCTCTGGCCGACCGGCGTCCGGGCGAAAGTACTGGGTCCGCTTTCGGTCCTCGATGATCGCCTGGATCTGGTTGACGACGAGCGCGATCAGGTTCCGCAGGTCCTCGCGGGCGTACGATGCCTGGGCCTCGAAGAACCACGCCTCGGTGAGCATCGGGTTCGCCGTGACCATCGCGATCAGCCGGGCGGTGATCTCGTTCTGCCGGGCCACTTCCTCGTCCGAGGGCGTACCCTTCCCGATGATCTTCCCCTCATCGTCCCGGACGATGTGCCCCGCGACGATCGCCATCGACTCGTCGATCAGGTTCGCTGACTCCAAGATCTCGGCCTCGGTGAGGTGGGTCCTCAGCCGGATCGTCGGGCCGTCGGGCTCGAGTGGGTCGAGGGGGACGTCGACGAACTTCGTCATCGGCCGCGAGGTCAGGGCGATCATCTCGTCCCGAGCCCAGTCCTCCAGCGCCTGAATCCGCTCCCCCTCCTCGCGCTTCCGCTTAGCCTCGGCTTCTTCCTTCGCCTTCCGCTTCTTGATCCGGCCCGGCTCGGAGAGGCGCATGAGTTCGAGGGCCTTCTCCCGTTCGCTCATCTCCTCAGCGGGAGGAGAGGGGAGGTCGGGGACGGTGACCGTCCTCTTCCCGGCCACCTCAGACCACCACGCGCTCGAACTGGACGTCCGTGTTCGGGTTCGTGATAGCGAACGGGATCGTCGGGTTCATGTGCTCGGTCGGCGTCGAGAGCGTGAACGCGTGCTTGGTGGGCCAGCAGTTCGTGATGGTCAGGATGCCGCGCACCCCATCGTCCCGCGTCGCCTGGATGATGATCGTCATCCGCTTGGACTTGGGCGTGATCGAGGCCGTAAGGTCTCCTGCGATCGACTTGACCTCCATCGTGCCGCCCACCTGGACGTAATCGAATGCAACGACATGCGAGACCGTCTTGAAGAACTGAACTGACGACGGGGCGCTCGCGTCGATCTCCATGACCGGGACTGTGAGAACCTCGGAGATTGGGGCGTCGGCAGCGTTCGTCCCGAAGACGATGAGCTTTCCAGCGGTCGTGACGGCCGCCGTCTTGGCCGTGAGCTTGATCCGGCTCGGCGTCCCGCAGGCGGTGGTCGACATCGCGGTCGTCTCGGGGGTCGTGGTCGGGTCGCCGATCCCGGCGTGGAGCACGGTGGCCGTGCCCTCGAGCGGCGTGTCGGTCATCAGCGCGACGAAGAAGTCCCAGTCGCTCTGGTTGATCGTCAGGTTCAGGGTCGGCTTGTACTGGCCGTCGAACTGCCGGGGGGCCGAGTCGCCCACGCACTGGATCTCGATCGGGGGGCGGTCGCCGTTGTAGTCGATCTTCTCAACGATCTCGGAGAGGACGCCGTCGAAGTAGACTGCGCCGTCCTGCCCGGAGTACTTCCGGGTCGGGTCCATAGGCATAACCATAGTGATAACCTCAGTTTCGTGTAATGTACTCGAACCGATAGCGGAGGGCGATATGCCACCGCTTCGTGTCCTGCTCGTACTGCTCGCTCGTCGTGATGTTCCGCCACGCACGGGTGCCGGCGACGCCGCCGAGCAGCAGCGAGTTCACGACCGCGTGAATCTCCCAAACGGCCTCAGGGGTCAGGGCGAAGAGGTCGACCTGCACGGTCTGGTCCTCGTCCGTCAGCTGCGAGACGCCGAAGCCGAACCGGGGGGTGCTCGTGCCGTTCCCGTAAAGCAGATAGACGCCCGGCACCTGGGGCTGGGCCATGTCGCTGATATGGCCGTAATTGACATGCCGTCCGCCGAGGGTGAGGACGAGCGACGCCGAGGCCCGGAGGGTCGTGCGGATCAGGGTCAGGACCGAAAGGGTTGTCGTCATTGTCGCCCCTGCCGGAAGGCCTTGATCAGCTCGTTCTCGATCAGCTTCCGAATATTCGGCTGCTGCTGCTGGACAGCGTCGAGCAGGAACGGCCGGGGCTTCATGCTGCTGGTGCCGTCGTGGATCTTGGTGTTATACTCATTGACCGAGTTCCCGACCAGCCCGGCGATCGCCGTCCCCTCCTCTCGAACCTCCGAGAAGTTGCCCCGGCAGAGACGGCCCGTGATCCTCGGGGGCCGGTCATACGGGCAGGCTGCATAGCTTCCCTGAGCCAGGGCGGGCAGTACGCCGTCCTCGCCCGCGACATACCCGCAGTTCATCTTTGCCTGCCCCTCGGCCTGGGCTGCTGCCAGCCCGACGCCCTTCTTCGCGCCCTCTCGGAGCTTGGCCGGGACGTTGGTGAGCAGCCGTTCGAGCTCGTCCAGGGTCAGGCGGCGGGCCATCGCTCAGGCCCCCAGCGGGTTCGGGTCGAGCACGAGCTCGGCCTCGATGTGATCGGGGCCATCCTCGGTGTCATACGATCGAACCTCGCCGATGGCGTACGTCCCGGCGAAGGACGGCGAGGAGGTCGTGATCCGCCGGTCGTGCCCCTCACCGAGCGAGACGGTCGGCCGCAGGACGATCCAGGGGTTGAAGCTCTGCGTCTCCCCCTCGACCGCCTTCAGATACCGCCTCCCGCCCTTCGGGTAGTAGGCATAACAGGGCTCGTTTGCGTGGAGCGGCTGCCAGGTCGGGGTCTTGGACCCGAGCCCGAGCTCGTAGTCCTCGGCCGGCCCGGCGGCTGCGGCCCTCCCCCTCTCGGAGGTGATGACCTCGTCCTCGACAAAGGTGCCTGAAGGTCGGCCGACGATCGTGCCGACGGCCGTGCCCGCGTCCCATGAGCCCGCGACGACCGCGATCAGATCGACCGTGATCGTCGCCCCGTTCGCCCCGGTCACGACCTCGCCCGCCGTGAACGCAGCGGATCCCGAGGTGAAGTAGAGCTCCTGCTTGAACAGGCGGGCCAGGATCGTGCAGGTGTGGATCAGGACGTCGCGGTCAATCATCGTCGTTCACCCCGAGCAGGTCGTTCGCGGAGAGGCGGTAGCCCCCCCGGACGGTGCGGTCCCGGCGGGTGACGCCGCAGGCCGAGTAGTCGCGGGATGTGATCCCGATCAGCTCAGCATAGGCTCGAAGCCAGGGGGTCTCGCCCGCCTCGGTCGACCGTTCGAACGACGAGTCGCCCACGGACCACTTCTTGAACTTGCCCCCGCCGGTCTTGGTCAGGGTGACCTCGTGAGCGATCAGGTAGAGGAGAGCGTCGGCCGCGTCGCCGGCGGGCAGGCCGGGGTCCTCACGCGCGAACCGCCGCTCGGCACGGGCCTTGGCCCCGTCGAACTTGGCCTGCGTGAAGTCCGTGCCGAGCTGCCAATCGGTCAGCTCGGTCAGCCCCGCCGGGTCGACGGCCATGCTGCCTCAGCCCCTCCGCGAGCCCTTCTTCTTCGGCTCCGGCTCGTCGAGCGCCACGGCAGGATCGATCCTGGGCGGCTCCGGCTCGTCGAGGTTGAGTACGACCTCGGGCTCCTGCACGGGGCCGATGACCTTGATGGAGGTGGTCGACAGGCGCGCCACGACGCCGGGGGGGAGGGCGACCCGCTCCCCCTTCCGGTACCGAACGCCATCGAGCTCCAGCGTGCCGACCGTGATCTCGATCTCGGTGAGGGACATGGGATCGACCTCAGATCGCCGAGAGCTTGGACAGCCCCTCGCCGTGGATCGTGTGCGGGACCGAGTAGGTCGAGACGCGGCCCGAGACGGGTCCGGTCTTGGGGTGCATGGGGTCGACGCCGAGCTCGACCACGACATCCTCCGGGTTGTAGAACTCGATGTAATCCCGCACCGGGTCGACGGGCACGAGCAGGCCCGTGCCGGCCGTGATCGCCGGGGTGGACCAGATCTGCCCGAGGTTCCCGCCGTTCGGGTTCAGGATCTCGACCAGCTCGGGCTCCTCCCGGACGCCCTGCGCCGACCGGAGGGAGCGGAGCTCGCCCCGCTGGACCGGGTTGAGGAGCAGGTGATAGGCGTCCGCGAGGGCGTAGTCGGCCTCGATCAGGGCCAGCCCGCCCGAGACGGCCGAGGTGGGGTGGCCGGCCGTGGCGAAGTCCTTGCTCGTCGAGAAGTCGTTCGCGGCCGACCCGTAGATCCCGAGCACCTCGTAGGTGCCGTCGCCGTTCGGGTCCCAGCCCTGGATCAGCATGAGATCCTCCTTCTGCGCGACGACGGTCGCCGCATAGCGGGCCGCGACCGAGTCGAGGGGCACCTGCCGGTTCGCCCAGGCTTCGAGCTGCTTGCGCTTGACCTCGAAGTCTTTCCATACGGCCGGGATCACGATGTCCGAGGGCGTGATCTTGACCTGATCGGGCGTAAGATCTCCGACGCCGGGCTCGTACCCGATGGTGGCCTCGCCCATGCCGGTCAGGGTGTTGACCTTGACGGAATAGACGCCGGGGCCAGAGACCTCGGGGTTGCGCTGCATGATCTTCCGGGCGATCGTCTTCCGCTGGAACGGCTCGATGATGCGAGTCTCCCAGTACTGCGACGCCTGGTTGAGGATGGTTGTCATATCCATGATGATGTACCTCAGATGAGCGACTGCACGAAGGCCGTCGTTGCCGCGCTCGCCGCGTTTACGTTCTCCTGCGCCTTGGCAACGACACCAAGCCCCTCGGCCATCAGGTGGAGCCAGAACCGGCCCGCGATGGTGTGGTTCGAGGTCGTGTAGGCAATGCTCATCGCCACGCCGTCACAGACGAAGCCCTTGGGGAGCTTGAAGACGATTGCCGAGCTGTCGGCCGAGGTGATCGCCGCGCCGCCCAGGTTCGAGCCGAGCGTGATCGCACCCGCCGATGCGGCCTGCGTGACCGGCCAGACCTTTCCGGCTGACGCACAGGAAACTCCGTCGAGGAAGCCGTCCGCGACGCCTCCCTGTTCGGTGGCGAGAGTGCCGACATCGATCGTGCTGCCCGCGACCTCAGTCGCAACGTCCACGAAGGGATCGCCGTAGACGATCATGTCTGCCGGGAGGTCGAGGCCCGTGTCGGCCGGGGTCGCGTTCTTGACGAACGGAATGCCGAGATAGACGCCGCCGTTCGCCGGGATGACCGGGCCGACGAGCTTGCCGTTCGTCCAGTTGGCGAGCCGGTCGCCGAAGTTCACGACGCAGCCCTGCTCGATCTTGCCGCGAATCCCGAACATGCCGCCCCGGCCGACGACTGCGCGATCGTTGACCGCGTAGATCGTGTCCTTGGTCGCGGGCATGTACGGGATCGCCGTCTGCTCGTACCCGAGCCAGCCGATCGGCGCGGTGAGCGCGTCGCCGACCACGATATCGTCCTCAGTCGTGCCGTTCTTGACCAGCCGGCCGGGATACATCTCAGTCGACCGTTCGACCCGGAACTCGTCCTGGGACGGGAACTTGCCGCGCCAGACGATCGCATCGACTGGTGCCGTGTATTTCTTCACCATGATCTCACTCCCACTTCCCGGTGACCGGGTTCAGCGAGCCGACCTTCCGCCGGGCCTCGCCCTCCTTGTTCCCGAGGGCCACGTCCGTGACGCCCGTCTGTCCGCTCGGCCCCTCCTTGTTGGCGAGCACTGCGTCGAGGACCTTCGAGATGGTCCCGGCCTTGTCGGTTGTCCAGCCCTCGCGGAGGGCGGTGACGGCGGCCTCGTCGGCCTTCTTGCCGGGGGGCACCTTGTTGGCCAGGAAGTCCTGGAACGCGGCTTCGTCCTGCTTGGCCTTGAAGTCCGCGAGCTCCGTCTCCATGTTCGCAAGGCGGGTGCCGAGCTCCTCGTTCTGCGCCTTGAGCGCGTCCCGCTCGGTCGTTACGGCGGTCAGGGCCTCGTCGCGGTTCTTGAGTTCCGCCGTCGTGGTCTCGACCTGATTCTTCAGCTGCTCGATCTCATTCATGTCTGGCTCCTGCACCGTCGCTGCGGGCATGGGTGCGGCCGGGGTTGCCGGCCCGTTCGCGGCGGTCATTGTCTGCTGCGAACCGAAGGTCTCCTTGAAGGACGCCTTCAGGTCCGCGAACCCGTCCTTGAGGGCCTGGACGATGCTCGTCGAATCGCTATCGGATGTCATTGTGATTGTCTCCTTGTTGGCTATGATCGCCCCCCGGTCCTTGGGCATGGAGTCGGGGCGCTCCTCGAAGACGAGGAGGTGGTTCGGCACGACGCCGCCCGTGATCTCCCGCTGGTCGTTTCGCTTGGCCTCCAGCCCGGTTGAGGGCGAGAGTTTCCCAATCCGCTGCAGGGCGATCGCCTGCTTGTCCCAGAGGGCGACGTTCGCCATCAGGCGGGGGTGCCCCTCGACCTCGACCCGGGGGCTCCGAACCTCGCCCACGATCCGGCCGCCGATCGACTCGGCATAGCCCTCGGGGTCGCGGGCGAACGCGGCATAGTCGATAGGATGGTTCTCGGCGAATAGGATCGGGATCTTGTCCCAGGCCTGGACCGACTCCATGAACGGCTCACGCGCGTACCAGAATCGCTCCGGGTCCTTCTCGTTCGGGAGCCAGCGGTCGAGCACCTGCAAGACAGAGTTCTCGAAGACGATGGTGCCCGGATGAGCCTCGCCGGATGCCGTGGTCGTAGTCATCGCGTCCCTTTGCCTCGGGCCTCTCCGCCCTTGGTAAAAGAAGAAGGGAGTCAGGATATATACGTCACAACGGCGCTACGGGAGCAGGGTGCAGAATGTGGAGTGATAGGGATACCAGCGCCGGAGGTCGAAGATGGCAGAGCGCGCGATTCGGGAGAGGTTGTCGCAGTAGTCCCAGCGGGCGACGAGCTCATGCACATCCTCGGCCAGCAGCCCGGCGAGACCGCGCTCTTTGAACGCCATCATCAAGAACTTGATCTTGCGCTTGCGATAGGCCTCGTCCACCTGCCGGGTCTTGAGCATGACATCGAACTCGATTACGACAAGCCGCATATGCCACTCCCGGAAGTCCTCCAGCACATCCAGGGCCTTGGGTTCGAGGGGGATGCCGGCCGGGGCCGGGCCGGAGGTCAGAAGGAGGGCGTCGAGCCCGCCGTGCTCGTAGGTGTGCCGGAGGGTCGCCCGAACAAGGTCCGGGTCGTGCCCTCGGGCGCGGGGGATGTCCCCGGCCGCGAAGAGGTCGAGATAGTCGCGGACGGTCTTCGCGTTCATGGTTCCTCCGATCCCTGAAGTGGAAGCACTTCCCCCTCTCGGAAGTAGCCCTTGATATTGACGCAGTCCCCGACGATCTCGACCACATACCCCTGCTTGCGGTACTGCTCGGCGAGGTCGTTCAGCGCCACAGTTCGGTTCGGGGGAACGTTCGTGAACGGGGTGATGCGTGGTTCGATCATAGCTGCCCCCGGTCCTGATAATAGCCAGCAATATCCCAGAGATACCCGACCCCCTTCTCGTCCAGGGTCCGCACCACGTCACGCACCCCGGCCCCGAGCAGCAGCCGGGCGCAGATTGGGCACGGAGGGCGGTTGATCGGCGCGCCCGACTCGGGGTTGAGGCAGATGAGGTAGAGGGTCGCCCCCTTGGCCTCCGTGCCCGCCGTGATCACGGCCTGCTGTTCCGCGTGCAACGACCGACACTCTTCATATCTCGTCCCCGAGGGAATGCCCTGCTCGATCCGCCGGCAGGTCGCACAGCCCCCTCCCATAACCGGGTTGTTCACGCCCTCGCCGACGATCAAGCCTCCCTTGACCAACACGGCCCCGACCTGCATCCTCCGGCAGAGCGAGGTCTTGGCTAATGCAATCGCCCGGTGCTCGAAGACCTCATTAGGAGACGTGAGGATCATGCGATCGCCCCCGTCGCAGGGATCATCGCGAGCATGTCGGCGATCTCGTCCTCTTCGAGCAGTAGGGCCTCGTCGGGCGGGATTTCAATCACGGGGACTAAATCACACGCGCACGAATTATGAACCGGAATCTCCTCGGGCAGGTCGTTGAGGTCGTATTCGTTCCCCGAGAACTCGATGCAGATGTCGCAGGGGGTCGGGCCGTTGTTCCAGATCACCTTCATGATGCCGAGGTCGTGATACCGACTGCGTGCTCCGGCCGCCTCGATCCGGGCCATCTCGGTGTGCGCGATCATCGTCATGGCCCGGCCTTCCTGGTCCATGATCTCGCCGAGGGCTTTTCCTAAAGTGTCGTTGCTCCAGCCATTTTCCAGCCCCTCCCGGATCGTCGCGGCGATCGACCCTCGGACGCGCTCGGTGCGGTCGGCCAGCCAGGGAATGAACTTGCCCTTGATGACCGTGCCGCCCCGTTCGACGAGGTCTTTTTCATAGGTCTGGAGATAGGCCGCCGACTGCCGGGACATGCCCTTGAACGTGATCGCGGTCCTCGGCCGGACTGCCATTCTCGGTTTCTTCTCGGCGTTCCCGAACCGGACCAGACCGTTCCGCAGGGCGCGGCGGACCTTGAGCTGAGCCCTCAGGTCCCCGACGAGGAACGCTTGAAAGCCGGACTTGACCAGCGTCCGGGCGATACCCTCCCGGTACCGCTGCATGATCCGGTCGAGGTCGGCCTCAGTCAGTGCTTCCGGCACGAGCAGCCCCCGTTCTCCAGCGCCTCCAGCCGGTCGGCCGAGGCGAGCAGGAGGTAGCGGTCGTCCGTGATCATCCGGGCCCGCTGCCGGTCGGCGAGGTCGCGGAGGAGCGAGGCGAGGGTCCCAGGGGGGGCATCTTGATGACGCTTCTCTGCGTAGATGGCCCGGCCGGGATACTCGATCTCCGGAACTGCTGTCGGGGCGTTAAGCTCGTCGAGCTTCTTCGAGAGGTTCTCAAACGCCGCCCCGATCTGCTTGAAGCCGTCCGCGAGAATGCCGGACTTGGCCGCGAGGGCCGAGGTGTCACAGTCGATACAGACGACGAGGTCGCCACCAGGGGTCTTTTCTTCAGCGTTCATAATCCAAGAGGGAGAAGGTGATGGAGGTTGGACGTTCGGCTGCGGCACAGGGTGCGGGGCTCTCTGGACGGGTCGCGGCAGTGAGGACAGCGGCCCAGGTCATACGGCCCCCCCGAGGACAAAGACATTTTGGAAGGTTCTCAGGATCTTCTCGTTCTGGGCCTTGATCTCCCGGAGCAGGGCGCGGTCGGCGTCGGTGAAGGCGATAATCCCGGCGGCGGCCGTGCGCGGGCTGGTCGTGCCGTCGCCCCGGTTCCGGGATCGGTGAGGGACGCCGAACCCTTCGAGCACGTCGCTGACCTCCGTCGGGATCACATCGACTTCGGTTGCAATCGTCTTCCGGTCCTTGCCCTCGTTCCAGAGGTCGAGGATCTGCTGCTTGAGGGCCGGCGGCATCTCGGCGCCGTAGCCCCTCTGCCGGGCCCCCTTGGGGACGCCGTGCTCCTCCAGGATGCGAGTGACCGAGTCCTTGCAGATCGTCAGCTCGTCCGCGATCTCCTGCCTCGTCTTACCGCCGTTCCAGGCCGGCAGCACCAGCGCCCGCTTCTCAAGGGGGATGCGCGGGGGTCGGGGTCGGTTGTACTGGGGCGGCGGCGGGGCGCGCCTCGACTTCGCCTTGATCCGGGTCGGGGGGAGGTCCGGCTCCGGTGCCGGCTCGGGGGGACGGATTGTCGGGGGGGTGAGGGCTGCGAGGGTCGGGTTCTCGGCCCGCCACTTCGGGCAGTTGCAGTCCTCTATGTCGTCCGTTTCAGGGTCCTGGCAGTCGTCGAACAAGGGGCAGGTATCGCAGGGATAGGCTCCCATGCCCGATCAGACCCCGGCTGCGGATTTGACCTCAGCAGCGAACTCGCCGCAGACCCGATCCAGCCCCGAGAGGGCGCGCTCGGCCACGGCTTTCCGGAGAGGGTCGTCCGTGCCCTGGGCATTTGCAATAAGCACGGAATAGAGGGGATCGGTCGGCCCGGCTCCGCTCTGCACCTCCCCGTCCTCCTCCTCGGCCCCGTCGGCGTCCGGTTCTTGCGGGGCTTCCTCCTCGGGCATCTGCGGGGCGAGGGCGAACGGGTCGACCATCGCCGGGGTGATCAGGTCCCAGGCCTTGGCGATCTCGATGAACCCCTGATCGTCGAGCCCTTCGTGGTCCTGGAGGGCGCGGACTTCGTTCGGGTGCAGAGTCCGCTTCTCCGCACCGAGCCGGGCCTTCTCTAGGTTCGCGGCGGTCTTGTCGGCCGTACGCATGGGCAGGATGACCCTCGCAGTGTATCCTTCGTAGAGGTTCGCCGCGAGGTAATACTCCAAGAGCTGGTTAAACCCGTCTTCGAGCCAGCGGTGAATGCCCTGGATGTATGCATCATAGAGCGCAGCCTCGGGGGCGGAGGAGCCGCCGATCAGCGTCCCCTCCTTGGAGATGGACGAGGCCGGGGAGCAGTAGTCGATGATCAGGGCTTCGAGGGCCGTGATGATCTCGGCCGTGCCCTTCGGCTCGTTCGCGTTGAAGAAGATCAGCTCGAAGTGCTTGGGGATGACGTAGCCGTGATCCTTGTCCCAGTACTCCAGGATCTCGGTTGCATAATCGATGTCCTTCTGTGTCCAGCCCTCGTTCAGACGGATGAAGAGCGGCGGGTTGGCCATCCGGGTCAGGAACTGCATCTGCGCGTTCCAGCCGTATTCGAGAATCGAGAAGACCGGGATCAGGGGCAGGACGATCGGCTCCCCGGCCAGCTCGGTCGAGGACGGGTCCGTGATCCAGGCGAGGTTGGCGAGGTCGAGCTTGATCGGGACGCCCGAGACCCCGACCTGATCCTGCCGCTGCCAGAACTCCCGCACCTGCTCCTTCTCGCCCTTGCTCAGGGTGATGCCGGGCAGCAGGTAGGAGTAGTAATCGCGGTCGGGGGGAAGGCGGTCGAAGGTCTCGGGGGGCAGCCTGCGGATCTCCTTGAGCACGACCTCGGAACCCTGCCGCTCCCAGACCGGGTTCATCGTGAAGATGCCGGCCCAGAAGACATCGACGAAGGCGTGCTTCATCTTCCGCTTCAGGTCGACGGTCTTCCCAAAAAACATCCGGGAGAGATGCCGTTGGAGCTTCTCGTCCGGGTTGTCGTTCTTGTCCATCACCTCAATCAGGGGGTCTTCGCCGAAGACGAGCGAGATCTGCTCCCGTTCGACCTTCTTACCGTAGACGTTCCCCCGATACTTCAGAATCCGCTCGATCGTGATGTCCTGCGCGACCAGGAGGTTCCGGTTCGGGACGTAGACCGATCCGTCCCGCCCCGTGACATACTGTGAGCCCGCCGCCATCTGTTCCCTCGTATGATGAGGGCGTGGGGAGTATGGAGGTAAAAGTTATACCCTCTGCCGGGTGCCGGTAAAGGCCGTGCCCGAGAGGGTCAGGGGCAGGCCGCCGGGCTTTCTGAGGGTCTTGCGACCTTTCGGCCGGCGGGTCATCGGGGCGTCGGCCTCTGCTCCGGGGTCGGGGAAGTAGGGGGACGTGAAGACGCAGTAGCGGGCCGCGTCCATCAGGTGGTCGTTCAGCTTGACCGGCTCGTCGAGGATCTGCTTGGTCCTCGGGTCTTCCCGCCACTTGTAGGCTCTGATCTCTTTTTGAAGATTGATCGAATCTTCCTGAATCTTCAACCTGAACCGCTTGAGCTTGTCGATCCCCGGCTTGACCCGGTTGTCGGCCTCGATGACGGTGAACCCGGCCCGGCGGAACTCCTCGATGCTCTTCGGCTCGGCCGGGTCCGCGTAGATGGGGATGTGCCGCCGGTGCTCGGGAATCAGCTGCTTGACCCTGTTGATGAGGTCCAGGTTGGTCAGACCGGTCTCGTAGAGCAGTTCCTCCAGGTAGACCTCCTCACCGAGGGGGGCGGCCCCGACCAGCGCGGCCGGCTTGTTGAACCCGAAGTCCAGGCCGAAGCCGGTGTAGCCGTCGAACGCGGGCGGCCGGGGGATGAAGTCGTAATGGGTGTAGATCAGGTCCTTGAGGTGGCCGGGGACGCCGAGGGTGTAGACCTGATAATAGTTCTCGTCCTGGTCGGCGAGGGCTTCGAGGGTGCGGCGGTATTCATCTCCAAGAAACTTGTTGTCCTGATAGTTCGAGTGATGGGCGGTGGCGTCGCTCCGCTTCGGCGACGGGTAAAACTCCTGCACGGCCCAGTTATGCTCATCGATCGGGTTGAACGTGCAGATAAGTTGGTTGGTGTCCTTGCCGGGGTCTCGACGCAGCCGGAGGTCAGTCTGGAGATAGTCCTCCTTGTTGACCTCCGTGGCCTCCTCGATCCAGATGTAATTGAACTCGGTCGACTTGATCTTCTCGGGGTCATCGAGGGACTTGCCGACGATCTCGTTGTTCTTATACGTGATCGTGTAATCGGCCTTGTTGATCTTCGCCGGCACCCCCCAGTCGTGGAGGATGCGGACGATCGTATACCAGGAGGTGAGGCGGAGGGCCGGAAAGGTCTTGCGGGTGATGAGGATGCGCTTGTTCCGCTCGTTGATGAAGCGCGAGCAGAGGATCGTGGCGACCGAGTAGGACTTGCCCGACCCGGCCCCCCCGTAGAGGCCGAGGACGCGGGTGTCCCGGTTCTCCTCGAAGAACTGCCGGAAGGTGCGGAGGACCTTCCCCCGGACCGCCTTCTCGCCGCGCTTCCTCCTCAGCATGAAGTCAGGCGTCCTCTAAGTAGACCCTCATGCTTGGGGCCGTCTCGGGGACTCGGGCCAGATGATCGGCCTCGATCTTCAGGGCGATCCCGTACATGGTCGCGACGTCCTTCGGGGTGAAGGGTAACGGCTCGTGCCGCTCCTC
>CAYLUL010000008.1:8746-25682 GCA_964386835.1 uncultured Methanospirillum sp. | reverse complement strand
GCCATGAACCCGTGGTGTCGAGGTACACACCTGCTCCTGTTTCGGGACCAACACGGCGATCCCGTCTACCTCGAAACAGGGAACGACAAACAACGGAGTCGAAAATTCTCACGGGACACCGAATCGTTCATCGAGAGGAGTTCGAAATGAACCGTGGCCAAATGGATGCTCCACGATCTGAAGCAGCGCCAATTTTTGGAGTCGCACCCTCACCGCCCGCACGTGATCCATTTCCCGAACGGCGCGATCCAAACGGGCAAGAGGCACGACTCGTGCGGCGACGGACCGCAAGCCTTGGCCCGAGCTCCGAGTCCAATGCGAGCTCAAGGAAAAGTGATACGCCCCGGCTGGGACTTGAACCCAGGTCAAAAGCTCCGGAGGCTTCTAGGATATCCACTACCCTACCGGGGCACCCAGAAATGTGGGCGCTGATCCTATAAATAAGGTGAAGAGGGAGATCGGATCCTACGACCTGACCTGATACTGATGCCAGATGCGACAGGCTCCTTCGTGGCTGACCATGCACGGACCAACCGGTGTGCGGGGGGTGCAGGCGCGAGAGAAGAGTCGGCAGTCGGTGGGCTCTGAGATTCCACGAAGGACCCGATCGCATATGCATGCGGTCGTTTTGGGCGTCGGTGCGATCTCGATCCCGAACCGCTCCAGAGCGTCGTACTCCCGGAATGTTGGCCGAAGCTGGAGACCTGACGCAGGGATGATCGGGAAACCGCGCCATTCGACATCAGCCGGCTCGAAGACCTCGTGCAGCAGGCCCATCGCCTTCTGATTTCCCTCGCAGGAGACGGCACGCGGATAGGCGTTCTCGACGGTGTGGCGTCCGTCGATAACCTGCCGGGTCAGCATCAGGAGTCCGAGAAGGATATCATCGGCCTCGAACCCGGCAACCACCTGTGGCACCGGAAACCGCTCGTACTCCCGATACCCGGCAACGACACAGACATGCCCTGGGAGAAGAAAACCATCGAGTGCCGCCTCACCGCGATCGAGCAACCACTGCATCGCCGGTGGGACGAGACGGTGGCAGCACACAATGGAAAAGTTCGCCGGGGGATGCGCAGCAAGGGCTGCGGCCACAGTGGGAGCCGTCGTCTCAAAACCAACCGAGATGAAGACGACCTCCGTATCAGTCTTCTCCGCGATTTCGACCGCCTTGTGAACCCCCTGGACCACTCTGACATCGCCCCCACATGACTCGAGTGATCCATCTGTTCCAGGAACCCTGAGCAGGTCACCGTACGTCGCGACAATGCAGCCCTTCTCAGCCAGTGCGATTGCAGCATCTATCTCTCCCTGGGGGGTGATGCAGACCGGGCACCCAGGCCCCATCACGATGCGCAGGCCCTTTGGAAGCACTGACCGAAGCCCGTGGCGTGCGATGGCGGCCTCGTGAGTCCCACAGATATGCATGAAATTCAGGTCCCGCCCGACCATCGAGACGGCTTCGTCGAGGGCCTGCGCCACCTCTCTCGTGACTGCCATAACTCCTAGATTTTTTACGTGAAGGGCCATAAGCTGTGGTATCCGATGCTGACAGATCTGGTTTTGGCCGTGGTATTGGTACTCTCCGGCGTGGCCCTCGCAGTGGGTGTTTACACCTACAGCGGGCGGCTTGAGCGCCGGATCGAGGATCGAAAGGGCTCGGGCGTGCGGATCGTATCGTTGGCCCTTGTCGCCCTTCGACGACCGCTCCTGATCGGGATCGCTGTCGCGTCAATCTATATTGCCGTGCGGTTCGTGCTGGATCTCCACCTGGATTACCCCTGGCTCAGCGACCAGCGATACCCGGTGGCGGTCGCGATCCTCCTCGTCACCTGGGGAATCGCGAACATCTTCTCTCGCCTCACATCGCAGTGCGGGCGCGAGTTCATGCGACGGGCGGAGGAGGATTACGACCCCAGGCTGCTTGATCTTCTTGCGGTCGGAGTCAGGTATCTCATCTGGTTTGTTGCGGTCCTCTACCTTCTCAACTTCCTTGACGTCTCGATCACACCACTCATCGCCGGCGCGGGCATCGCCGGGATCGCGATCGCCCTTGCCACCCAGGACGTCCTCTCGAACCTGCTCGGAGGCGTCATCATCATCCTCGATCGCCCGCTCAGCATCGGGGACAAGGTGAGGGTGGACCCATACACCGGAACCGTGGTCAGGATAGGTCTCCGTTCGACACGTATACGCACCCTGGACGGGTTGATCGCGACCGTCCCGAATTCGAAGATTGCGTCGAACATCGTGGTAAACTTTTCAACTGGAGATCCAAGGACGATCATACAGGTCCCCGTGACCGTCGATCCCACGTCATCGATGGAAAAAAGTCAAACAGTGCTTCGAGAGGTCCTCGACCGAGTCGTTGTGGGGGCACCTGAAACATGGGATATTGGGGAGACGATGGTCCTGCTCAACGACCTCAGCCGCTTTGGACCCGTCTTTGTCATGAAAGTCCGCGTCCGAGAAGAGGTGGACCAGAACACGGTGCGGGACCTCGTCATGCGAGAGATCGCAGAAGCGGTTCGATGCGGAAGACTCACCGTTCCGATCGCCCCAGGATACGGAAACGATCCATCCAGCAAGGCTCAGTTGGAACACGATACCGTCAGCTGATTGTGATCCTGAGCCGATCGGAATGAAGGGGATCTCCCCTGATATTCCGTGCGATCATCTCTGCCGTCGAGAAGGCGGATCGGATCCCCTCGATCAGCACCTCCTCGAGAGCGGCAAGAGGACCGTGCGGAATGGATGGAACTGGAGTGGCCTGGGTTGAGACCGGGGGGATTTCCACAGTGATCCCGGGGGCCTCCGTGGTCACGATCTGAGTGGTGCTCGGTGAGGCGGACACCGGCGGATGGAAATCGATCCGGGAGGCGATCCCAGATGGTGTCCCGCTGTATACCCCAATAAAACCTGGCGTCGTGAACCAGCAGCGACCACCATCGTCCACGAAGATCATCCGCACATTCGAAGAGACGCCGAGCCCGTCCTTTCGTTCAAGCAGGGCGACGAGTTCCCCGTCGCGCCACCCGACAAGTCCGCCATCAGTGGCGCACCAGATCGTGCCGTCGGTTGCAGCCCAGCAGTCGTTGAACCGACTGATGGTTGGTCGAATGTTTTTTGCCCTCAATACCTCGCGGAATCCATGATCCGGATCATGGTGGACGAGCAGGGTTTCATTGAACGCGTAGCATCCACCGAGAGGGTCCGGACGCACCTGGATGAGCCGACTGTATCGTGATCCTTCTGTCTCCAGGGGCGTGAACCGGATCGGATCCACGTGATCCTGAACCACCCAGCACCCACCGTTCAGCGATCCAACCACGAGCCGACCGTACCTGGCATCAACCGCCATGCTCGCGATAGAGTAGCATCCGAGCCCGCTTGAGCCGAAAGGTTGGAACCAGGTCCATTCTCCATCCCGGTAACGATGAACCCCCGAAGATCCCGTCGCCACGAAGAGATCGTCTCCCCACCGCTGAAGATCACGAACGATCGGGTCCTTAAGAAGACCGACATCAGTGAAGACCTCGAAGTAGCGACCATCAAATCGCTGAAGTCCACCCCCGTACCCGATCCAGAAATCTCCATCGGCGTCGTACTCAACTGCAAGCACCATATCGTCGAGAAGGCCGAGGCTTGCGTTGGATGGATGAGCGTGGAACCGCTGCCATCCATTATCTGAGTAGAACGAGATGCCGTTGTCCGTCGCGAAGACCACGCTACCGCCCGGCCCATTGACCGCGTCAAGGACCCGATCCGACGTACAGGTATCCGAGGCAGGTTCAAAGAGGAGGGTCCCTGCAGAAACCGGGAACACAAACACCATAAGGAGGAGAAGGATCAGAGGTCGCAGCACGTCCCATCAGCCCGCTTGATCGTGACATGACCCCCCTCTGAGGGCGTGAAGACGACCGAGCGACCCACATTACCACCAGTCAGCTCCGCCACGACCCGGATCCCTGCGGCATCCAGCAGAGTCTTGAGGGTCCGGGTGTTTCGGTCACCAATGTTCAGGTTCCCGCTGAATTGTGCGAACATGCTCGCCCCGCCGACGAGCTTCGCAACAACTCTCTGGCGCCGACACCCCTTCGCTACCATGCCGTCGATGAGGAGAGGGACCGCGGTATCCGCGTATTTGCCGGGCCTATCGGCCCGCCCGTGTGAATCGGGGAGCATCACGTGGGCCATCGACCCAACAGCCCTCTGGGGTTCGTAGAGGATCAGGGCGACACACGAACCAAGGCCGATCGTCGCCATCGGGTCCGGCCCAACATAGTATTCTCCGATACCCACGATCACCGCTCGACCCTCGTATAAGTGGGAAGAACTCATCGAATCCCTACATCGGCCCGACAACCTTCTCGAGCAAGCGGAGGATATCCACAAGGGTCCGGGTGTCAGGCAGGAAGAGGATATCAGAGTTCACCATGTGCTCCTCATCCATCAGCTCCGTTCGGAACAGGATCACCTCATCGATGTCGGCATCCATTGTTGCGAGCAGGGACGACATCCCGGCGTGTGCCATGTCGATCGCCATGTCGGGCGGTGATGGGAGCATCACGATACCGAGAAGCATGGCCGTCCCGTCGAGGAAGGCTGAGATCATGATGTTTCCGATCTCGAGGAGGGCGGACTGGTCCATCTCTCCGAACTCCCGATCGGTGTCGGTCATCCCGAGCATCGTGTTGGTGAGGCGAAGCGCAGACTCACGCGAGACGAGGAGAACGATGTACCCCCCGGGTTCGAGTTCACCCTGGAGCTGGAAGACCACCATTGCCGAGTACTCGTCCCCGATATAGTCACAGATCTTGCCAATATCGACCACCTGAACATCAGGGACCGACATGTTGATCTGGCACATCAGCATCTGGGACAGAGTCGTCGCGGCATGTGCCGCCCCGATATTTCCGAGTTCCCGGATGGCGTCCAGCTGTACTTCTGTTAATTGCATACTACCAACACCTCTAGACCATGGTATTTACGTCGACCACCGGCACGACGTCGCCATCCCCAAGGATGGTGACACCGCTCACGCCACGAGAGCTGCCGATCAATCGGTTCAGGGGTTTGACAACCACTTCCTGTTGACCTTCCACGAGATCGAGAGGAACCCCGCATTTTCTATCCTGGTACTGGACCACCAGGATGATTCCTCCGCCCGCTGGAGGCCCGAACATCTCATCGAGCCGGTAGACGGGCAGCACTTCGTCGCGCAACAGAATCGCTTCGTTCGAACCGATACGATGGAGCGAGTCTGCGGCGAGTGACGCCACTTCAATCACGCTGTTGATCGGGATCGCAATCCGACGCGAATTGATCCGAACGATCATGACCTGGATGATCGCCATCGTGGGGGGGAGAATCAGTTGGAATCGGGTGCCCTCGCCGGGGATTGAACTGACCTTCACCGAACCCTTCAGGGCTTCGATCGACGACTTGACCACATCCAGGCCCACCCCGCGTCCGCTGATATCGGTAATCTTCTCGGCGGTGGAGAACCCGGGTTGGAAAAGGAACCCTGTCACCTCGTCGTCAGTCAGGAGCGCCGCCGCCTCAAAGGTTGAAAGACCGCGCTCGACCCCCTTCTTCCTGACGCGCTCGACGTCGATCCCAGCGCCATCATCGGCCAGCTCGATGACGACGTTGTCCCGATCCCGATGCGCCGAAAGCCGAAGCGTGCCGACCCTGCGTTTTCCCGCTCGCTCCCTGACGTCGGGGAGCTCAATCCCATGGTTGATGCCGTTCCGGATCAGGTGGAGGAGCGGGTCAGAGAGACCGTCCATGACAGAGCGATCGAGCTCGGTTTCTCCCCCTTCGATCAGGAATTCGACCTCCTTCCCGTCATGCTTCGCCACGTCCCGCACGACACGGGGGAACCGGTTGAAGATCTGGTTGAGGGGGATCATCCGGATCAGCATCATCAGGTTCTGCAACTCCGATACCGATCGCTCCACCACACTGATCGCTTCGTCCATCTCCTTGATCTGGTGCAGTTCCGCGATCTGCTTGAGCCGCCCCCGGTTTATCACCAGGTCCTCGACCAGATTCATGATGTGGTCAAGCTGGTGGATGTCAACCCGAATGTTCTTGATCTCACGCCCTTTCTCTCGGTCACGGTCCCGAGTTCGCCGATCGTCATCGTCCCGAACACCGGGCGGAGAGACCGACGTGACGGGATCCGGGGTCTCCTCGCACTTCGAATCGAAGGGATGGACCGAGACTTCTGCTATCTCGGACCCGGTTGCAGCAATTCGGAGAGCCTCTTCCCCTGCATCGCTCGCGATCTCCACCACGAGGTCTCGCTGGAAAGCGCCCTCGTCGATCGCCTGACGGGACGGCGTTGTCGACAGCACGGTCCCCAGGGCATCGAGATTGGTGAGCACGAGCATCGCGCGCACATCGGCCATCGCGGACTCCTCACTGACTCGAACAAGGACACGGTAGACAGGGCGGTCACCGGGATCAACCGGATCTTCGGAAAATGAGCCAGTAGCAGGGTCGAATTCGGAAGGAACTGTATCTGCTCCAGGATCTGCATTCAAAGCCCCTTTCCCAGACCCAAGATCCACCCACTTTCTGAGCAGGTCGACGAGCTGACCCGTGTCACCATGGTGACCTGGTCCCCCGGTCTCGATCCCATCGATCATCTCTTCGATTACATCCGTACACGACAGAAGCAGGTCCATCACGGGTTGAGAGACATCCAGCGTGTTGGCACGGATCATCGAGAGGACGTCCTCCATCGAGTGGCAGAGTCGCTCAGGTTCGTCAAAACCCATCGATGCTGATGCCCCTTTCAGCGTGTGAACAGAACGGAAGATCTCGTCGATCGCAGTCTCGTCGACTCCCTGTTCAAGCACAAGCAGGGACTTGACGATCGTCTCGTGGTTCTCGCGAGACTCTGCCACGAACAGACCCCGGTATGCCTCAAATTCGGACATGTTACCCCTCCATGCGTGCTACCGCGCGTTCGATTTCACGGGCGATTCGACGGAGCGGCACGACTTGATCGACCGCTTTTCGCTCGAGGGCGGAACGAGCCATACCGTACACCAGGCAGTCTTCCTCCGCGCAGATGATGGTCGCGCCTCCCGCCTGCTTGACCGCCAGGGCACCCGCTCCTGCATCACTTCCCATTCCTGAAAGGATAACTGATACCACATTGGGACCGAAGACCTGGGCTCCTGAGATGAATGTTCGGTCAACTGCCGGCCGAACACCATGCTCGGGCGACGCCGAGGAATGAACGACCTTCCCAGAACGTCGCCCCGAGGGGTCCACGGACCCGGTGACGACCGTATGAAACCCTGCTTTCGATACGAGGATCCCGCCTCGCGTCAACAGATCACCTGAGGATGTCTCAGCGATCGAAAGGCTGGAGAGCCGACGAAATCGTTCGACGAGCGCCGCTGTGAACCCAACCGGCATATGCTGGGTCACGATCACCGCTGCCTCCAGATCTGGGGAGAGCTCGGAGAGAACGGTATCCAGTTGTTGTGGCCCGCCTGCAGATGAGCCGATCATCACCAGTCGCGTGGCGCTCTCATCGCCATGCTGGCGAACGGAGGCAGTGCGCTTAATCGGTCGGTAGCGGACCAGATGGCGGGCCTTTGCAAGCAGCCCGTCGGTGATCCCCCTCACCTCGCTGATCCCCTTCGGCTTGAACAGAAAGTCATCGGCACCGAGTTCGATGGCACGGCGAGTCATCTCGGCATCCCTGGTGGTCAGGGAGCTGAGCATCAGGACTTTTGGCTTGCTCTGCCAGGTGGCGAGGGTTTCGAGGACCTCAATCCCTGTCATCCTCGGCATCTCAATGTCGAGCGTAACGAGGTCAGGGGTCAGGGACTCAATCTTCTCTAGGGCGTCCACTCCATCGACTGCCGTGCCGACCACCTCGATCTCAGGATCGCGGGAGAGAATATCCTTGATGACGGTCCGCATGAAGACGGAGTCATCGACGACGAGGACGCGCATCAGTACTCAGGATGCCAGGACGTTCTTCACCTCTTCCAGAACCTTAGGAGCCTGGAACGGTTTGACAATATAGCCTCGGGCACCGGTCTTGATCGCGAGTTTAACCATCTGTTCCTGGCCGACGGCCGTACACATGACCACCTTCGCGTTGGGATCGAACTGGCGTATTCCTTTGAGGGACTCGATCCCATTCAACTTCGGCATGACCACGTCCATTGTCACCAGGTCCGGTTTGAGTTCCTTGTACTTCGCGATCCCCTCTTCCCCGTCTGCCGCTTCACCGACGATCGTATGACCGCCGGAGAAGAGTATGTTTTTTAGGAGAGTCCGCATAAAGAGGGTGTCATCGACGATCAAAATCCTTCCCATGGGGCACCTGATCATAGTTTGAGTCAAAGGTGTATAAAGAAATGATGTGAGGAAGGAAACGAAGAAATTGTGGTTTTATTGTTTTGTTGCGTCGGCGATGTATTTGATCCCCTTTGTGGTCAGTTTTACCTCTCTGCGGACCTCCACCACCTCGGCGATCCCCAGGTTGATCAATTTGTCGTAGATCGAATTCAGACGCTTGTTGTTGACCGAGAGCATGCTGATGATCGCTGACGAGTCCATCCCGGAGTAGACCAGCATCGCCACCTGTTGGTCGTACTCATCGAGTTCGTCACCTTTCATCTCCATGCTCTTGGTGGCATCGGTCAGGAAATTAAAGAGGATCTGGAGGGTGGAGATGGGGCAGAGCACGAAACTGGTCACGACCTCTCCCGCGTCGACATGATCGATCTTCACCACATCCGTCTGCCGACCCTGGACCTCCTTTTTTGTCAGCTCGATGTCTGCGACGTCGAGAAGTGGGATGCAGACCTGTTTTCCCGCTGAGGCGAACCAGATACCGGTCCGCACCACAACGATCGAACCCTTCTCCCACTGTGCATCGGTGACATGAACACCCCCCCGCACCGCGGGAGACAGGAAGTAGGCGTTGAGCCGGTACCCATTGCAATGCGTCAAGATTAACCGACGCATGACCGCGACCACCTTCTCGACGGTCAGGATCCGATAGACTGACTCAGGTTCTCCCTTGACCGTGACGACGAGCAGGTTTTTTCGCTCCTCCAGGTTCACCACGTCCCGGAAGGGGACCGTGCGGTTCACCGGCGGCGGAAGGACCATCTGATCCTCGTCCAGACCAAGCCGTATTCCAACCCAGGCGCCATTCTGTTCTATCTTGACCGGGACTTCCTTCATGCTCCTCGATGTTCGATCTCTTTATTGGTTGAAGTGAGATATAGGGTCTTTGAATCGAAATGGTTTTTGATTCGAATCAGGACTCAGAAGACCCGCCCCCGGCCGTTTTATTCGTGCCCCCAAGCAGGACGAGAACCTCCTGGAGTTCGGTCACGATTTCTTCAGAGCCAACATGAACATCCTTCAGATCCCGCAATAGTGAGAGGTCCTGCTTAACCCGAACTTTCTTCGAATCGCTCGCGAGGAGAGAGAGCATGTCTCTCTCACTTCCGGTCGCCCCGGCAGCGAAAGCAGCCATTTCGTCATTTGAACTCGACTGTTCCTCAACCTCGGGGGGTAACGAGCCCATGTCGGGTATCTCCAGTGGGGGTGCGGACTCGCTGTTCGCACCCAGAAGTGACTCCACCCCGGGTGTTTCGGATAGAGCTGCCATCTCACCAGCATCGATCTCGAGACCATCAAGTTCGGAGTCGGCAAAATCCGCCTCGTCCAGGCCAGAAAGTTCGTTCTCGATCTCATCGATCCCTTCAAGGTCTGTGAACTCCTCGAGGTCGCTGGCGTGATCGGCCAGGATGGCGGCGGCAGCATCTTCAAATTCATCGCCGCTATCAGGTATGGACTCGATATCGAGCGCCGGCATCGAAGGGGCAGGGGAGACGGGAAGTGCGGTTGACGTGTCATCAAAGGACGGCATGTCAAGCTCATCAAGATCCCCGAGGTCGCCAAGAAGGTCCCCCTGCAGTTCATCATCCGAGAGGGAAAGAAATGGATCCTGCGATGGACGCGCCTCGAGAGGAGCTGATCCTGCAGAAGCGGAGGGGAGCCCTGCCTGCGAGGGCGGAGACGGAGAAGTATGCTCCTTCTCTGATGCAGCGGCAGCGACCGCGTTCTTAACCGCTTTCGAGCGTTTCTCCCGGCCAGCACGAAGGTTTTTCAAACGATCTCGTATGCCTGCGAACAGAGGAGGGGTTTCGGCCTTCTCTCCAGGAGCGGGAGTATCGGGATCCTTCCCCCTGGATCTGCGAAAGAGCGATACACGCGGTTTCTTTTCTTTGTCACCAACTGACTCGGACACAGCGACCGGCGAACGGCGTAGACCCGCCGTGACGGATCGTAGGTCGGCTACAGTTATCGCACCGGTCAATGCGAGGAACAGAATGCCAATGATCACGAGGACCAGAAGCATCCAGAGCACTGGTATATCAAAGAAGACCAGGACCAGGCCCACGGCGAGTGTCGCAACGAAAAGAAATGCTCGTCTTTGACCGTCATTCATACGTTCGTCGCCCCCGCCTGTGCAATCTGGGTCAACACGTCAACCGAGAAGAACATCCCGACAAAGATCGGCATCACGAGGTAGACAAGTCCCGAGAGTGAAAAGAAGAGCGCGGAATAGAAGTAATACATGTACCTGTCTCCGCCGCCTACAATTCTGGCTGCAATCACATTCGCGATGGTCAGGATCAGCATGATGATCACGACGTAAGCGGTCATCTGTTCCTTCGGGAAGTTGACGAACATATTGAGCGACCCCGAGGCAAAAGCGTTTCCGGCCACTGAATTGGAGGCGCCTGTCCCGCTACCCGCAGAAGCAGCTGCCTCCTGGAACTGCTTCATCATGTCGCCGACGGCGGTCGTCAGCACGGACATGATATTGTAGAGAGCAACGAAGATCGAGATCATCGCCGCGTGCATCGGGACGAGGAGGACGATGAACGATCGTGAGAACATATCCTTCTTCTCGCGAAGCAGGACCATCTCCAGCATCGAATGGCCCACGACCTTCCCGATGTCTCCAGCGGGTCCGCCCATACTGACTGTGTCGCGGAAGATGTTCAGGAACTTGTAGATGAGGTTCGATCCGGACTCACCGATGAAACGCTCCCAGATCGCGTCCTCATCCAGACCGATATTCATCTTGGAGTAGACTGAGCGGATAAGCGGATCGAGCGCGACAAGAGACTTTTTATCCACCTGCCCGAGGGCAAGGACCATGGTCGCTCCCTGCCCCTGTATCACGGCCCCAAGAGAGCGAATGAAGACCGAGAAGTCGGCATCCCGGAGGGTGATGTTCGAGTCGTCAATGAACCCGAGCACGCCGAGAGGGGCGATCATCAGCCCTATGAAGAGGCAGATCACCCCTGCATTGACGCCGAGCAGCCAGAGGACCACAGAGATGATCACCACTGCAGGCACAAGCACCCGTTCCATCCGGTAGATCAGCGTCTGCTCACGGGAGAGCCAGGTGTTGAGTCCATGAGATTTCGGGTCATCAGGGACCGATTGGTACATCAGGGTGATCCCGAAGATACTGATTCCGAGGATCAGGGCATAGGACATATTCAGCGTGGTGTCAATCCCCTCGGGCGCGTAGATCGCGATCGAGATCATGATCGTGACTGCGATCACCGTTCCGGAGAGCAGCATCGCGATGTAGGCATCACCCCATTTCCTGAGGAGTTCGAATCCCTGCTCGATGTTGGAACGGTACACGTTCCGTGTCGTCTCGAGTTCGTTTGAGAGGAATTCGTCGTCCGGTACCCCGGCGTCTATTGAATTGGAGAACCGGTTCAACAGGTTCTGGATCATCTGGTTCTTGGCTCGGTCTGCAACAACCTCCAGGGCTTCCTTGTACGAATAGTTCCAACGGACAACGAGGTTGTCGACCTTGGAGATATAACGGGCGGAGAGATACTCCCCCCTCTGTGATGCACTCCCAAAGATCTCGGGTCGGGTCGCCCTCGCGAGGGCGAGCGAGGTCATGTACGTGATCATGAACAGGAGATCGGCGGGGAGTTTCTTGCCTTCAACGAGCTGGCTGTACCTCTCCCGAAACGTCCGGTATACCTGTCCGACGATCCCTTCACCATTGATCTGCGTCAGGACTCTATTCGTGACCGTCTCGAACAAGGGATACTACCCTCCGATCTGGAGCAGACCCTGCTTCTTGATCTTGGTGATCATGTGAAAGAGGTCCCAGAACTGCGTGTACCCTGCCTTATGAAGCCGTTCCAGAATTCGAGCTCGCTTCTCGACCTCATCGTAAATCTCCGCCCGTCGGTGCTCGGGGAGACCGAGCATCGTCGCAATCTTGTCCTCGAGGAGATAGCTGGACCCCTTCCCCGACCAGGTGAACGTGTCCGTGACCGGCTCCCAGACAAACATCGCGACGAACGAGAAACCACCGGTCTCCGGGTTAAAGCCGACCAGTTCGTTGATGGAGAGCATGCGACGAACCAGGGCGCCATCAGGACGGCGCACCGCCGACTGAATAATCACGAGGTTGAGGTTGTCGACATAGGTCTTCGGGATATTGATTGGGTCCCCGCAGAGTCGCTGGATCAACTTCTCGACCGAAGAGGCGTGAAATGTCGACATAACGGGGTGACCGGTCTGCATCGCCCCGAAGGCGACCGACCCTTCAGTCCCACGGATCTCACCGACCAGGATCTGGTTGGGACGCTGTCGAAGTGCGGCTTTGAGGAGATCAAACATGGTAACGCCCCCTTCTCCAGTCCCCTCCCCGGTCCCTTTTGCGAGAGCGACCTCTCGCGTCCAGTTTCGGTGGGGCACCGTCAGTTCGGGGGTGTCCTCGATCGTCACGATCTTGTTCTCTGGCGGGATGAAGGTCGTGATCGCGTTGAGGGTAGTGGTCTTTCCCGACGCAGTCTCTCCCGAGACAAAGAGCGACATGCCGTACTCGATACAGAGCCAGAGATACGCTGCCACGTAGTAGTCGCAGGCATTCGAATCGATCACCTGAAGTATCGAGAGAGGGACCTCGTTCACCTTTCGGATCGTGAAGTTCGAGCCATGCTTGGAGACATCCGTCCCGTAGACGATATTGATACGCGAGCCGTCAAGGAGGGTGGCGTCCACGATCGGGTTGCGGTAGTTGATCGGCCGTTTGATCTTTTCGGCCATCTTGAGCACGAACCAGTCGAGTTCGTCCGAGCGGGTGAACTCGATCACCGACTTGAGACCCTTGAAGACCTTGTGTTCGATGAAGATCGGACCGACGCCATCGCAGGTGATATCCTCGATGTAGGAGTCACTCAGAAACGGTTTCAGCACACCCATCTCGATCTTGTCCCGAACGAGCAGGTACTCGATAGCACGGTACTCCGATGGGGTGAGGATCACCCGCCCGTCCGGCGTCTGCGGAACGCTCAGCACGTCCTTACGCGCGGACTCCTTCTTCTTGGCGGTGAAGTCCGTGTTCAAGAACCCTATCAGGCGTCCCATCGCCCCTGGACTCTTCGACGCTGCCGTTGCCGTTTCAGCCCCCTCGATAACCCCGTTCCTGTTGATGGCAGTGAGCCGGGAGAGCATGGTCTTGAGGACCTCTGTTCGTTCCTTTTCGGTGGAAGGATCGGTCTCAAGCGCATCGATGAGATCGATCATCTTGTACTCGAGGGCTGGAACGTACTGGTTCACCGTTGAGAGGAATGACGGCTCGATCGGGATATAGTAATTGCGGACGTCGTTCGGGTCCTGGAGGATGTGAATAAAGATGTTTTCGGTGACCGGGTAGATCAGATTTGGATTCTTCATCCCCTTCAGATCCTTCTTCAGTTCGGAGAGAAAGAGGGGGATCCCGTAGGTATTGACGGGCAGGATATGAAGATATTCGAGCAGGTGCGGTGCCTGTTTCACATACTCCTTCGCATTTGCAGGGAGCATCCGGTAGAGGGCTGACGACTCGACGTTGTTGAACCAGTCGGTCCGATCGTCGACAGGTTCGGGCTTGAATGGCAGGTTGGCTGCCATTGTGAGGGTGGGCATCGATCAGACCTTCGCAAACGACATCGGGATGACTTTCATCCCATATCCCGGGTGGACCTCGAACGAGACCAGGTTTCCGGTCGTCCGTCGGGCACCCCGGACCTTCTGGACCTCGAGGACCATCACGTACTTGGTCCCGATGAGGGACTTCTTCATGAACAGGTGAGCATCTGAGATCGACCGGATCCTGACCAGCGATTCCTCCCCGAAGGCGTAGGTGTGCAGCGTGACCAGGATCGTCTTCCCGTGATCGACGAGGTTCTTGCAGCTCGTAAAGAACGAGAGGATCATGTTGGTCTCGGCGTACTCGGAGAAGAGGGTGAGCGAATCGATCACGATCACATCCGCCCGGCTGTTCCGGATATGATCGATGAGACGGGCGAGGATACCCTCCATCTGCTCCTCGCTCCACTCAAACCCGACGATATTAAGGGGAAAGACCCGGAGATACCCCCAGGAGAAGTAATCGGAGATGTCGAGCGACATAGACTCCATCTGCTTGATGAACGACTTTGTCGTGTTCTCCGTGGTAAAGAGGTCCACGTTCTTCGAGGACTTGAGACCGCCCCAGATAATTTGCTGTGTTAGGACCGACTTGCCCGTATCGTTCTCCCCCTCGATCAGGGTGAGAGAACCGAGCGGGATTCCATCGGCGATCTTCTTGTCGAGTTCATTGTTGCCGGTCGACAGGACGTCTCTGTCCTCTCCACCCAGAATATCTCCGATCCCCATTATACCCCCCTCAGACCACCAGTTCGGCCGTCGCCCCATTACCGGCGACCACCTTGATCCAGTGAAGGTCATCACCGTACGGGGCCGTCATCAGGAGCGCTTCGCCCGGATCGAGTTCGCCGATGTGCACCCGTTCCGGTTCATCCCCTTGGTAGATTCCGACCACGGACCATGCCGGCACCGCCCCTGATGATATGTGGTGGTAGAGATGCGGGGTGGTGACACCGTCACCGACATAGAGATCCATGTGCGTGAAGTTACCGATGATAACTGACCCCGTATTGTTGAGTGTCACACCAACGGTTCCATCTGTCACAGCATGTCCCGTGATCTCGAGCGTCGTATGAAGACGATCATCCTGAAGGTGGGTGATCTCAGTCTGGGTCAAAGTCGCCGTTTCAACGGTTGTGAGCAACCCGCCGACGAGCACATATGAGATGTAGATCAGGAGCATCGCCCCTATCGCCGCACCAATCAGTTCTCCTACCGCCATGGCCCCTAACTCACCGTGAACTCCAGGGAACGCCAGACACCCGACGGGAGGACGAACTGGACATACACAGGCACGCTCTTTGAATAAGGGGCCCCGTTATCCGTCCTCGCCGATATCTCAAGTGTCTCGCCGGGATCCCAGTAGCCATTCGTGTCTCCTCCAGCAGTCTCGTAATACCACTGGTTCATTCCCCCGATCGTGGAATTACATTCAAGTCGATCGAATTCACCAACCCGGCCCAAAAAAAGATCTGATTTGGGGATATCGACATAGGGTATTCGGGCGGCACCGACGTTCTTGATCCAGAGTTGGGTATCCCCGGACTCGGTCATGAAGGTGTTCACGATCTTGATGTCCGTCCTCATGCGCTCGTCCGACTGGTGTGACGAGGAGAGAAACGTTGATCAGGACACCGGCGGCGATGATCGAGGTGATCAGGAACATCGCGGTTGTAAAGGTTTCACTTGACATGGGAGCTGTCAGATCCGGTCGAGCAGGTTGATCCACTCATCGCTCCGGGGGACGTCGCGCGAGGTGTCGTCACTGGGGGGAGAATCCTGCTGCCGCCGCTCCATCAGCACCTCAATCATGTCTCGATCCAGCGTCAGATCGTTTGGAGAGATGATGCGGTTCAGGACATAGAGTTCGGCCACGTATTCGCCCGGATCGATCTCGTGAACCTCGCCGAGCACGCTGGGCATCAGGCGAGCAATCTCAGAAACCTCATCGCAGGCCTCCCTGGCGATGTAGCCCATGGACCGATAGGACTGGAGCATGGTCTCGAGACGGTCGTGACCGTACTTCTTGACGGCACGGTTTGTCCATTTGAATAGGCGGTATGCCTTTTGCAACTGGATCCTGTCCGGCATTCGCACCCCTCCGAGATCGGGCTCTGGACTTGGAAGTGAGACATGCGCAACCGAAGAGACGGATGGAGGGGAGAGGGAGAGGGCGGGCTGAGGAGACGGTTGAGGGGCAGGAGAGACGAGGGACGGGAATGGCGCCGCTGGCGGTCCAAGGGGGAGGGCGGCGTTCGAGAGAGTGGAGGTGATCTGGCCAGTCAGCTGTGCCTTGAGGGCGTCAAGGAGCTGTCGATCGATGGGAGAGAGGGAGGAGTCATCGTCCTCGTATTTCTCCTCCTCCCGGTGCTTCGGTCGCCTCTCTCCGTCTCGATCTTTCTCTTTACTGGAGGTGCGTATGGCCTCTTCGCGGGCATCGAGAGCCGCCTCTCTTGCTTCGAGGGCACTTTCATGAGCGTCATCGATGTCATCGCGGCGTTTTCCTTTTTCCTGATGGCTCAATGAGCCGATCGCCTCGGTGGTGAATGGATTGTCGATGTCGTTCAGTCGCTCCCGGATATCGATCAACAGGCGCTTAATCGAGGTCTTGATCAGGTCCACCTCACGCTCGAGGTTCTGCAGCTTCACCTCTGGATCGTCTTCTGAAGCAGCAGAGAGGATCTGGTCGACCTGCGACTGATTCACCGCCATGTGCGATACAATATTTTTGTTTTAGTTCAATAATCTTTCTCTCGAGGAAAAGAGACATCGAGAACTTCTAGGGAAAAATTGTCGCCGTGGACGACGCGGAAGGAAGATTTTCCAGGGATTTTTTTGGAAAACGCTACATGCCGCATGATTTTAAAAAAGAGCCCCGATCGTGGATTATCGAGACGCAGGGACACCGTGATAAGAATTT
>CAYLUL010000008.1:0-8736 GCA_964386835.1 uncultured Methanospirillum sp. | reverse complement strand
GCCGATTCATCAGTCTCCCGATCAGACGATGAGCAAACGAGGACTAATCGAAGAGGAGTGAACAGTTCAGGAGACATCTGTTCAGGCATCATCGTCCCTGAAGAGAGGGTCAAACCGATAGCGCGCATGAGGCGAGAGTTCGAAAGACCGGCAATGTCGTAAGTCAGACAAGCCTGAGATGAGGACGATGGGCTGGAGGTGGAAAAGAACATCAAGATACCTGTAAACAAGGGGGGTAACAACATGACGACTCCATTCGCCGCGCTTTGGACGAGATCACGCACGGCGATAATGGTCATTTGACCTTCGATCTGCAACAAGATTCCGATCGGACACTGATCCCCAGTGATGCAAGCACGCGAACTGAAAAACCGAAGAGGCTGAGTGAAAACTAAGAGAAAGGTGGTGGTGACGAACATCGTGCTCCCACCGATCAGACAAGTCCAGATATCATGATTGGCGACTGGGCTGTTGTTCATTACGAAGGCTACAGCATCAAGAACGTAACCCTGACTGTTCTCCGGTGGCAACTCCGGAGAAATCACCGATTGATGCCTGCGCGACCAGGATCATGTGGGCCGAAAAAAGGAGCAGGTCTGAATCAGGCTCGAACAAGGGATCGCCCTCGCCGTGAAGCTTTGGGCGAGAATACGACAGGAAGTGGGAACATGAAAACCCAGCCCGAGAATAGTGGAAACGACCTCAACCAGAAGGCCAGATAGACTCGATCAATCGGGGCGCCCGTCTCTGTGCCATGTTAAAGTCCAGGTTTCATCGCGGTTGATATCTCGTTTATCCATCTGCGGGAAGGTTTATTTTCGACCTGAAGCTCCTATGATACGAGGAAAGTATTGAATCTGCCAGGTCAGAAGACCAGGATAGTCTGTACCCTTGGACCAGCGTCTTCGAACGCGAAGACGATTCGGGGGATGATACAGGCAGGGATGAGTGTGGCGCGGCTGAACTTCTCACACGGGACGCTCGATGAGCACCTCGAGCGTATCGACCTGGTCAGGCAGATCTCCGGAGAGGAGGGACGCAGCATCAGTCTCCTGATCGATCTCCCAGGACCCAAGATCAGGCTCGGTCGACTCGTGCACGAGCCCATGGAACTCGAGCGGGGTACTGAAGTCGTACTCACGACGAGTCCCGATCCGCGAGACCCATCGATGATCCCGGTGGAGTATCAGCTCCTCCCGTCTCTCGTCGGACCAGGGAGCACCATCCATATCAACGACGGGTTGGTCCGCCTCCAGGTCATCGGGGTCGATTCGGTCGAGGTCCGGACCCGGGTGATCGTGGGGGGGATTATCAGCTCAAGAAAGGGGCTGAACATCGTCGACGGTGTCCTGCCCATGGACGCCGTCACGGCAAGGGACCTTGAGTTCATTGAGTTCGGACTTTCCAACGGCATCAACACCTTCACAATCTCCTTCATCGAGCGGGCTGAAGAGATTCGAAAGGCCCGTGAGCATGCAGCGATACTCGGACATCAGATCAACGTAATTGCGAAGATCGAACGAAAAGCGGCGGTTGAGCGCCTCGACGAGCTGATGAAGGAGGCAGACGGCATCATGGTCGCCCGCGGTGATCTCGGAGTTGAGATGCCGATTGAACAGGTCCCAGTCATCCAGAAGCGAATCATCAGGCAGGCGAACGAGGTCGGCATTCCGGTGATCACAGCGACCCAGATGCTTGAATCAATGACCGAAAACGTCCTCCCAACACGAGCAGAGGTGACAGACGTGGCGAACGCAATTCTGGATGGAACCGACGCGGTGATGCTCTCTGCGGAAACGGCGAGCGGTTCCTACCCGGTTGAGTGCGTCTCGATGATGGCCAGGATTGCCCAGGCGGTCGAGGCAGAACGCGGCACCCTGGGATACACGCACCTGTTCGAAGACCATATCCGGAGTGGGTACGGACACGAAGAGGTGGCCGTGGAAGACGTCGTCTCATTAAATGTGATCGATGCGGTCCGCGCGCTTCGTCCACGCTTCATCCTGACGCCGACCCACACGGGGAGGACCCCCCGCCGGATCGCTCGTTTCAAACCTGATTGCTGGGTGTTGGCCTTCTGCCGGGACCCTGCGGTCCACCGCTACCTCTCGTTCTCGTACGGATGTCTCCCGTTTCTGGTCGAGACGGATCGGGAGGAATGGCACGATCTGATCTTCAGGAGAGTGAAGGAGGAGGGACTCGCAGAAGTGGGGGACCAGGTCGTCCTGACAGAAGGAGTCTCACCGGGACCGGTCGGCACGACGAACTCGCTCCGAATCGTGACAATCGACTGAGATGGGCGTCACGGATCATGTCGGATCACTGACCAGCACCGGGTCTTCTCATCCAGTCGTACGCGTGCGTGGGCGGGACTGGTCGAGGGTAGAATCACGACTTCTACTCCATTCGGAAGAGGGCGGTCCCGAATCGAGTCGTTCAGAAACCGCTCTGCTGTGCGACCGTTGACGGCAATACGGCGGATTGTCGGGTTAGCCTGGAGATAATCAGCGATATCGTTCAGGTGTGGACGCCTGATTGTCTTGTCCATGGAACCTTCCTGGTAGCAGGCGGCAACAGTATCCCAGAGAGCCACACCTCGCGCGTTCAAGGCCCGGATACGCTCCGGGTAGGGCAGGATTTGCGAGATACCAAAGAGAGCCTCGACAATCGGCCAGAACTGGTTGCGGGGGTTTGCATAATAGGCACCCTCGCGACGCGATGCGGCACTGGGAAACGTCCCGAGGACCAGTACGACCGGCAGCGAACCGGTCTCGGGGACGAGGCCCACCAGTAAGGGCGCCTCCTCATTCACGCAATTATCGGCATTTTCGGAAGTCGGGTCCCGTGCCCGATTCCACGCAGCGGGATGAGAGTTGTTCACGGTGTGGAAAGAGCGGCTATCCCAACGAATCGACTACCATCGATCAGTGCCGTCGCGAGTCGCGTCGGGCCGTGATCCGGTTCGATGAGAGGATTCCGAACCGGGAAAATTCGTCAGTGTTGACCAGAAACCCGGTGCCGCAGCGTTCAGATTTGAGGATACCGCTTGAGATGAGGAGCCGAACCGAAGACTCATCCGTCTGCATCACCCGGGACAACTCCGCGATCGTGTAGTACTGCTCCATGGAGTCACAGTAACTGATCCCCTCACTCTCAAGAGCCTTCCGATCGGGAGCCCCCTACCAGTGACTGCCCCCTCGTTGGCGCTGGAGATACTGCTGGTGGTACCCCTCGGCACGAAAAAAAGGCTTTGCAGGGAGAACCGCGGTAACAATCGGGCGAGGATACCTCCCCAACTGTGTCAACTTCTCGATCAGGCTCCTTGCCCCACGCTCCTGGCTTTCAGAGTGAAAAAAGATGACCGAGCGGTACTGCTCCCCGATGTCCGGGCCCTGGCGATTCGGGGTGGTCGGGTCGTGAATGGCGAAAAATCGTTCGAGAAGGGCTCCGTACGAAATGACAGACGGATCAAATAGGAGGCGGACCGCCTCCACGTGACCTGTCCGCCCGGAGCAGACGTCCTCGTACCTGGGAGACGCGGTCGTGCCACCGGTATAACCGACCTCGGTCTCGATCACACCGGGGACTTCACGAAATGCCTCCTCGACCCCCCAGAAGCACCCTCCCGCAAAGGTTGCGACCTCGTATTCGGAAACCATATCTCAGGAGTAGCGGTTCGGTGATAAATACCACCGGTTGAGAACAATCACGGTGCGCTGAACACCATGATCGTGCCCGCTGACAGGCCCAGTGCCATTTTCTGACCACGGGCACGGTTTGGCATGGGTGATCCCTGGCGGAAAGCAGGTGCTTCGTCCGATCCCGGTGGTTTTTTTAAACAACCGAACGTCGAGATCTGATGCCCCAGTCATCGGACACCGGTGTCAATCATGTAGTTTTTTTAAACAACCGCTCGGATACGTATTCATGCGGGAGCGATGGCGACAGGGAGTTCACCTCACATTCGGATGCGCAATCGCTCTCTCGATCGCTGTCTTCCCACGCGAATGGACCGTCCTATTCTACGCGACTTGCCTGCTCATCGGCTCGATGTTGACTGATGCAGTTGAACGTGGCAGACGGATACCTCTCATCACTCCACTCCTGGAACAACTCGAGCGAGAAGACGCGGAGCCCGGACGGGGCGCCTTCTACTTCGTCGTCTCTGCATTGACATGTCTTCTTCTTTTTGGCCCATTCCATGCCTCGATCGGACTCTTCGTCCTCGCCCTTCACGACAGCGTTGCCACGCTGGTTGGCAGGCAGCTGGGACGACACCGGATCTACAATAATAAAAGTTTCGAGGGGTTTCTCGCGGGGTTCCTGATCACCACCATGCTCCTTCTCCCGTTTCTTCCGCCTGGCCAGGCGGCCCTCGTCGCGCTGGCCGGAGGAGTTGTCGAGCTGATCTCCCCAGGGGACGACAACCTGGTGATTCCACCCGTGGTCTGCCTCGTCCTCATTCTTCTCGCCTGATCAGGGGGAGCAGCTGGGATAGAGTCGCGTAAAGACCGGAAGTGTCGCCTCTTTGCACTCCTCGACCACCCGGATGATCAGACGATCCTGGGCAAGAGCGAAATCAGGATGCACTGCCGTCTCTATCGAAAAGGTGCACTCTTCTTCAGGACCATCGGTCATCAAGAACGAGAGTGAGAAGAGGGTGACCTGCCCCCCAGGCATCATACCCGTCTCGTTCACGAGCGCTATCATGGCTTCGCGGCCCAGCATCCGCCCGCTCACGCCGTAACAGGTCTTTGCTATTTCGTTCACCATCTCCAGGTACTCATTCCCCGGATCCTCGAACGGGCCCCCAGCCTCGAACCGGAGTTGCATCTGTTTCGGGTCAGACAGGACTGCCGGCTCGAGAACGGCGGAGATCAGGAGGACTTCACCCTCGGGCGCCGACTGGTACGGTATAGATTCGACCATATGGAGTCACTTCCGAAGCGGTGTTTACCGCTCACCACCGTTCCGTGCTGAATTTGTTAAAGGTATCCCCGACCATTTCGACAAGAGGGGTTAGGCATTCGCGCGCATCGAAAGTCCACTGACGAGCCCGTGTGCCCCCAATTCAGGGAAAGACCGCGCTGCTGAATGGACCATGACCCAGGACAGGCCCGGAAGAAATTCCCAATATCCCAAAGACAAGGCCTGGCAGGAGAAGACTGAAATACCATCCAGATGCACCCCGTTCTGTGAGCATCTTCAAGGCGTACGATGTCCGGGGCATCTATGGAACCGAGCTGACCGAAACGGTGGCAGAGACTATCGGTCGGGCCTATGGCAGCGTACACTCCGATGGCATCACGACAGTCGGTCGTGACACCCGGACAAGTGGACCCTCTCTCGAGGAGGCTTTCCTCAATGGCGTCCTCTCGACCGGATGTTCGGTGGATGAGTTCGGGATACTGCCAATCCCGGTGATAAGCTTCGTGACCTGGAAGGATCGGCATGCAGGTTCCGCCTACATCTCCGCCTCTCATAACCCGCCTGAATATAACGGGATTCGGTTCAGGACCGGCGATGGATATGGGCTCCTCTACCAGGAGAGCCCGATCATGGAGCATTACCACAGCGGAGATTTCTCCTCCGGATCCGGCACGTTGAGACGTCACGAAGCTTCCGCGGCGATCGAGCGGTATGGTAAATTCGTCTCCGATCAGGTCCAGCTCGATCGAACGCTTCGAGTCGTCCTTGACATGGGCAATGGATCAGCTGCAGGAATGGCGCCGGTCTTCCAGAGAGCTGGGTGTGATCCCATCGTCCGGTACGGAGAGATGGACGGAACATTCCCTGGGCGGGGAGGGCGCCCGACCGAGAAGTCTCTCGCTGTATCGGCAAAGGCGGTGGTGGAAAACCAGGCCGACTTCGGAGTCGGTTTCGATCCGGATGCAGACAGGGGAATAGCGATCGACGACCGGGGACGCGTCCTGTCCCCGGAAAAGGTTGCAATCATCCTTGCGACACGACGGTATCGAGCGGGGGATATTATCATCTCCGGTTTCGACTGCTCCATGGTCCTTGAAGAGAGGTTGCTTCCGCTGGGGTTCCAGGTCAAGAGGGAACGTGTCGGTGACGTCTTTATTGCGAACCGGGTTAAAAACGAGTCCGCTGTGCTCGGCGTCGAGCGTTCCGGCCACTTCTTCCTTCCTGAGTTCCAGTACTCAGATGATCCCTTCGCCATGAGCCTTGCCCTCGCCGAGGTCATCTCCGGAGGAGAACGGCTCTCTGAGATCGCGGATGCCATCCCCGACTTCCCCTATATCGAACATTCCGTCCAGTTGACCGCACCGACTGAGGTTGTGATGAGCCGACTGGCTGAGCGACTGGCCCGATTCGAGCCCGACACGACCGATGGCCTGAAAGTGACGACCGAGGACTACGCGGTTCTGGTACGCCCATCCAACACTGAACCGAAGATCCGGCTCTATGTCGAGGCGAAGCAAGGCGACGTCAATGCCCTCAAAGAGGAGTATGAACACCTTGTCCGGGATGCGATGCGAGCCTGAAGAAGGGATCCATCTCCAGCACTTGCCCCCCCCTTTTTTTCCTGAACCTGCGAGATTACCAAATAGGCTCACTTTTTCCTCGAAAGGGAAATTGGAGATTCGCAGGAGGGAACGGCGAGAATTCCCGCTCGTGACGTCTTTTTTTAGCACGAAGAAAAAAAGAGCGGGGGAGATCAGTAGCCCCCGGGTGCTCCGCCTTCCGGCCCCTGGTCCTTCGACGAGGCGATGATGTCATCGATCCGGAGGATCATCACCGCCGCCTCGGTGGCAGAGGAGATCGCCTGCGTCTTCACACGCAGCGGTTCGACGACACCGAGCTCTTCCATGTCGACCGCTTCGCCGGAACTCACATCGATCCCGGCATTCTGCTTTCCTGACTCATGAGCTGCGCGGAGTGTGACCAGCGCGTCCACAGAGTCGAGCCCGGCGTTCTCGGCGATCGTCCTGGGGATCACCTCCAGAGCACGCGCAAACGCCTCGACCGCGAGCTGTTCGCGCCCGCCGATCGTGACGGCGTACTCGCGAAGGTCACGGGCGAGGGCGATCTCGGGAGCACCACCACCAACGACGTACTCCCCATCCTCGACGACGATCCCAACCACACGCACCGCATCATGGACCGCCCTTTCGAGTTCGTCGACGGAATGCTCAGTCCCCCCATGCAGAAGGATTGTCACCGCGCGCGGATTCTGGCATCTCTCGACAACGATCACTTCATCGGCCGCCATGATCCGCTCCTCTACGATTCCAGCGCACCCAAGGCTCTCCGGCGTAATATCATCGAGCGTCGTCAATATGCTTGCGCCTGTTGCCCGGGCCAGTCGTTTCAGGTCAGATGTCTTGAGCCGCCGAACCGCCAGGATGCCGGCTTTCGCGATATGATGTTGAGCAAGGTCGTCGATTCCCTTCTGAGAGAATATGACATTCGCACCAGTACCAATCACCCGCTCAGCCATCTCGCGGCTCATCCGCTCGTCGTTCTCGATGAAGGCCTGCTCCTGACCGGGGGCGGTCAGCCTGATCTTCGCGTTTGATTCCGTCTTCTTATACTCAATCGGCACATTCAGGAGAAGGACACGGGCATCTTCCACTTTCTTCGGCATCGCAGGGTGGACGCGCTCCTTTAACAGGACAATCCCCTCGACCAGGACCGAATCTTCATAGGAGCTGCCGACCTTCTTCTCAACTTTGACGAAGTCCGGATCGACGGTTCCATCATCGTCCACAACCATGCCGATTGCCTTGACGATCATGTCGGCAAATTGGTCCATCGCGACCTCAGCCCCCTTTCCGGTCATCGCGGTCATCGCGATCCGGCGCAGAAGGACGGTGTCGGATGGTTTGACAGGTTTTGCAAAAGACGTGAGGAAGGTTGCCGCCCTCTCGGCAGCCCGCTGATATCCTGATGCAATCACCGTTGGATGGATACTGTCCGCGACGAGTTTTTGGGCCTCGGAGAGGAGCTCCCCGGCAAGAACAACCGCCGAAGTTGTGCCGTCTCCTGCCTCCTGGTCCTGTGTCTTGGCGATCTCGACCATCATCTTCGCGGCCGGATGCTCGATATCCATCTCGTCCACAATCGTCGCCCCGTCATTCGTGATCACGATGTCCCCAATCCCCGACACGAGCATCTTGTCCATACCGAGCGGACCAAGGGTCGATCGAACCGCATTCGCGACTGCCTTCGCAGCAGCGATATTGTTGCCGAGAGCCTCATGGCCCCGGGTTTGGGTCGTACCCTCCTTCAGGATGATTATGGGCTGTCCTCCGAGCACCTGCGACATACTGATCACACCTATGTCTGTACAGGTGCATTATGGTTCTATAAAAGTATTTCTTTACTGGCCGACGAGGACGCGACACCACGGGATGAGAAAGCCGTCGTTCCAGGACAGTTCATGCCAGCGGGAGCGCAGTCTTCCCGGGGACCTTCGTTCGTCGACGTTTCGACAGGAACATCATTGGGGTCTCGATTACCGCAAATGACCGGTCTGCAAGGCGAGTGAACCGGTCGAACGACATGTAGGAAAGGCGGGCGTAGAGGACCGTCATCGCACATGCCGAACGAACTCGGAGGTGATCGGAGAGCCGGCGAATCACCACGCCATCCGCTGTTTCCAGGGGGGGGCGTGCCCAGGCATGATGCACAGTTCCAGCGCGCAGACGAGTTACCAGAGGAGGTTATGATCGGTGTGGACCCGGACATGCCGACATCGGTGCCCTAACC
>CAYLUL010000007.1:0-26204 GCA_964386835.1 uncultured Methanospirillum sp. | reverse complement strand
TGAACCCGTACGGCATGCACGTCTTCGGTCACCAGGACATGAAGGAGACGATGGATGAGAAGTACTGGGGCTGGTACGGTGGAAAGGACAACCTCCCGTCGGCGGCCCAGCTCTCCAATAAGTTCATCTCGAAGATCGAGATCTTCCCGGCACCGGCGTCTGACTGGACGCTCCTGATGAACGGGTCCATCAAGCGCGACATCACCAAGTCCTACTTCGAGCAGGGCCTCTCGTGGTCCGGGCACCGTGCCCAGTACACGGACTCGGACGGTCAGGTGTGGGAGGGCATGCCGCTCTGGCGCCTCGTCGGTTACGTCGATGACGACAACGAGCACGGACAAGTCGCCTTCAACCGGACGCTCCTCGAGCAGGGCTACACCATTACGGTGATGGCGCCTGACTACCAGAAGACGTTCACGAGTGGCGAGGTAGCGTTCAATTCCAACTACATTGTCGCCAATACCCTGAACGGCTCGCCCCTGCCGAAGCAGGTCAACGGCAAGAATGTCTGGCCGCTCAAGCTCGTGGGTGTAAACGCCACTGGCGGCAAGTCGGTCGGCAACATCTCCGAGATTCGGCTCAATAACGTCCCGATCACGGTGCCGACCGTCTCTCCGACGACCACCGTTACCCCATCGCCTTCGACGACCGTCACTCCTTCGCCCACCTGGACCATCAAGCTCAAGGGGTACACCGACTTCACGGTGACCAGCCAGTACTGGGACGAGGCGATGTCCTGCGGCGGTCACACCGGCCTCTATCGTGATACCACCGGCGAATGGATGGGCCTCCCCCTCTGGCGACTTGTCGGGCTCGTCGACGACCAGCTCGGTCACGAGGTGCTGATCGGCGCCTATAACGAGACCCTCGCGAGGATGGGCTACACCGTCCGCGTGATCGCCGGCGACAACTACAACCGGACGTTCACGAGCCAGGAGATCCTCCGCTCGGGAGACTACCTGCTCGCCTCGCGCCTCAATGGCACCGCTCTTCCTGTTCAGATCAACGGCAAGAACGTCTGGCCGGTGAAGCTCGTCGGGGCGAACGCCACCGGCGGCAAGTCGATCGGCAACGTGGTCGAGATCCGGCTCGAGGGCCTCCCGTCCGCGCCGACGACACCGACGCCGACGCCAACCCCGACAACAGGCGAGACTGACATGCTCTTCGACGGCACCCTCTCGCTCCTCCCCGGAACCTTCCCGTGCACTGCCTACAACTCGGGCGAGATCCGGCAGGTGCAGAACCTTACCCCGAACGGCGCGCTCGAACTCGCGTCGAAGGCAGCCGGCTTCTCCTACAAGGCGACCGACAAGAAGTGGGAGACGATGGGCACGCTCCTCCTCGATGGGGCGGGCGCCTATGACTACAACCGGACCACGCAGATGGTCTGGGCATACCGCGTGAACGGCGAGAAGAAGAACGACTTCTCGTCGACCGAGGGCATGTCGGTCTACCGGCTCGCCAACAACGACCTGGTCGAGTTCTACTACGGGCTCGACGGCGCGGCTTTCGCAGACGCCACCGCCGTGATCCGCGTGCGGGTCCAGATCCCGCAGCAGACTGTCATCTTCGACGGTGACCTCACGCTCGTCGACGGCACCTTCCCCGCATACGCCTACAACTCGGGGGCGAGCCGCCAGGTCAACAACGTCACGGTTCACGGGGCGCTCGACGCCGCGTCGAAGAAGGCGCCGTTCACCTACAACGCGACCGACAAGCGCTGGGAGTACATCAACTCCTACCTGCTTGACGCGATCGCGGGCTTCAACTTTGACAAGGCCCAGAACCTCGGGTGGGCGTACGCCGTGAACGGTGTCGTGATGAACGACAACTCGGTCGACCAGGGGATGAGCAATCTCGAGGTCAAGAACGGCGACCGGATCGAGTTCTTCTACGGGACTCGCGGCGGCTCACTCCAGTCGGCGAGCGCGGTGGTCCGGATCCGGGTCTTCGTCGCTTCCGCCGGTGATTACTCGGTCGAGCTGAAGGGTGCCCGAACGGTCTCGTTCACGAAGGCTGACATCGAGCAGGCAAAGGCTGCCGGGAACGCGGTCTCCTCCTCCGACGTCTCCGGTCAGTGGCAGGGTCTCCCCCTGTGGTATCTCGTCGGCGTGGTCGATGACACCGCGACGGGCACGCCCACCTTCGACGATGCCCTCGCCCAGCAGGGCTACCAGGTGAAGGTCTCCTCCGTCGATGGGTACAACGTAACCCTGGAGTCGAGCGAGATCGCCCGGAGCTCCAACTTCATCATCGCCGATCTCCTGAATGGCGCCCCGCTCGCCGAGACGATGTGGCCGCTCCGGCTCGTCGGCGCCTCGGTGCCCCCGCACCGCTCGGTCGCAAAGGTCGCCACGATCGAACTGATCGGCCTTCCAGTCGGCGGTGACGCCGACGTGAATTTCACAGTCGATCGGACGACCGGTCCGGCGCCGCTCGCAGTCCGGTTCACCGACCACTCCACCAACGTCACGACCCGGGTCTGGACCTTCGGTGACGGCACCTACACCTCGTCGCCGAACCCGCTCCACATCTACCGAACCCCGGGCACCTACATGGCTTCGCTCAGGGCGAGCGGGCCGAACGGTGGCGGCATCGTGTACCAGGAGATCCTGGTCCTGCCCCCCGTCACTCCCACTCAGACGATCACCCCGAACACGACGGTAACCGTGGAGCCGACAGGCACCGTCACACCCGAGCCCACGGTGACGATCATACCCGGCGGACGCCAGCCCTACACCCCCCACCCGCTGCCCGGACGGGTCGAGGCTGAGGATTATGATCTCGGTGGCGCAGGCGTTGCCTATCAGGACACCACGCCGGGTAATACCGGTGGCGCGTACCGGCAGGACGACGTCGATATCGAGCAGAACCCGTGGGAGCAGACCCCGAACGTCGGCTGGATCCGGAACGGCGAGTGGCTCGCCTACACGGTTGAGGCTGGCAACGGCATCATCACCAGCATGACCGCCCGCGTTTCGAGTCCCGGGGACGGGCGTTCCATCCGCGTCATCATCGACGGCGCTGAGGCAGCGACCGTCCAGGTGCCGAACACCCGTGACTTCTCACGGTTCACGACGGTCTCCGTCCCGCTCACGATGGCGGCCGGAACCCACGATCTCCGCCTCGAGTTCTCGGGCGACAGTCAGAACCTGAACTGGGTCGAGTTCTCCTCTGGTGCGGTCACCGTCCCGACCACCCCAGCACAGCAGGGCGCGACCTTCACCGTCTCACCAAACCCGGTGGCAAAGTCGGCCGCGATCAAGTTCACCCTGGTGGCGCCGGCAGGAAAGACCGTTCGTTCGGCATGGTGGACCTTCGACAAAGTCGGCCACTACGGCACCTGGAACTCGCGTGCGGTAAACCCGACGTTCTTCTATCCGAAGACCGGGACCTACACCCCGCTCGTGAAGATCACCTACACGGACGGTTCGACCGAGACCGTTGAACGGGTGAACCTCGTCACGGTCAGGTGAAGAGGAGGCGACGGTGCCTCACCCTTCCTTTTTATCCCGGGCTCTCTGGTCCCTGGGAATCCTCTGCTGCCTCTGCCTTCTCATCGGCGGCGCCGCGGCCGTTTCGACCGAGATCCACGTGGTGAAGCTGGCGGCTGATGGGAAGACCGTGATTGCCGAGAGAACCGTGGACTACCGCTGGCTCGAGTCCAACCTGCAGGTCCGCGGGGATGGTTCGACCCATTACTATCACCAGGGGCCGACCTTCGATGATGCGGACCTCTGGGACCCGACCGAGAGTAAAAATGTTCAGGACAAGGACATGGGCGCCGTCAAAGGGACCGCGGTCCGCGACCTCTGCAGCCTCGTCGGGGGGATGCAGTCAGGGGACACGCTCGTCGTCCGTTCAGGGGACGGCTTTTCGAAGAAGTTTTCCTACCGGACCGTCTATTCGCCATCCGCCCGGCAGGGGCCGATGGTCCTGACCTGGTTCCGGGCGGACGAGGGATACGTCCCGTCCTATTCGACGGGGATGCGGATCGTCTTTTACGCCGATACCTCCACGAACCCGTTCGGTCTCCATGTCTTCGGCAACACAGACATGAAGGAGTCGATGCCCCAGAACGAGTGGCACTTCTTCAACGGTGTCTACCCGACCACCACCGGTCTCTCGGTCCAGTCGGTGAGCGAGATCCGGATCCTGTCGAGCCTTCCCGCTTCGACCACCGCTCCCCCCACGACCCAGCCGACCATCACTCCCTCCCCCACCCCGAAAGTGACGCCGACCACCACGCCGGTGCAGACCGGGACGGTGACCCGTCCACCCTCGGTGTCGGTCTCACCCACCCCGTCGGGGTCCGTGCAGACTCCGACCAGCGTGACGACATCCGTGGTACCGGGCACGACCGCACCGATCACCACCGTGACGTCCGGTGTGATCGTGACGACCGCAACTGCTCCTACCGCGGTATCACCGGTCCCCTCATCAGGTGGGAGCGACAGCGAACCGACCAGGTCCCCGTCGGCGACCACACCCACTCCTGCGGGCACGTCCTCCACTGTCGCCCCTTCCCCCGGTGGGACGGTGGTCTCGCCCGCTCCAACGGGGCCGGTTGTCACGATACCGAACCTTACCCCAGGTGTTACGGGCACCATCTCCCTCGAACCGACCCTGACGCCCGTGACGAGCCCACCCACGTACTCCAGCTCCACGGACTGGTCGTATTCGGGCAGCGTCGACTACATGACCAGCGCGAGTGGTGGTGCGACCACCACCGCGACGACATCGACACCGACCCCTGAACCGACCCCGACACCCACGGATACGCCGGTCGCAACCGCGTCCGCGAATCCCGTGGTGTCCCCGGTCACCGCCGGTGTCCTCGTGCCGGCTCCCAATGTTGTTGAGGCGCCGGTCGACCGGTCGTACAACCGCACGGTGACCCGGTCCCTCGGGTTCACCTTCTCCTTCACCGTCCGCGAGAGCGGCGACGGGACCGCAGTCACCGAGTCCCGAAGGGCGGGAAGCGGCGTGATCTCGCCGTACTCCCCCCTCGGGGCATTCTGGGCTGCGGTCAAGGCACTCGGTGCCATGATCGACCCCTTTTTCACATGAGGTGATAGTTCTGACCACACGATCCGCACACCACCTGGCGGCCCTGATCGTCGCCACCCTCGTCGGCCTGCTCATGCTCGCCCCGGTTCCGGCGCTCGCCGAACCGACCACATCGCTCCAGATCACGGAAATCGGCTCCGATGGCACCGTCCTCAACTCGACCACGGTCGACTACCGGTGGCTCGAAGCGAACCTTCCCGTCATGGGCGACGGGGTGACCCACTATTACCACCAGGGCCCCGCGTTCGAGGGCGACAAATGGGACCCGAACGAGACCGTCAACCTGAAAGATCGCGGCGCCGTCAAGGGGACCGACGTCAAGGATCTCGCGAAACTCGTCGGGGGCCTCAAGCCCGGCGATGATGCGATGGTCGCTTCGGCAGACGGTTACAACGTGGTCTACGGCTACGAGACGCTCGTCAACCCACCGCCGCGCCAGGGTCCGCTGGTGGTCGCCTGGTTCAACGGAGACGATGTCGGTTCGGGAGAGAAGCAGGGTACCGGGTATCCACCCGACTTCTACACCGGCATGCGCCTGGTCTTCTTCGCCGACACCTCGACGAACCCGGACAAGCTCCATGTCTTCGGTAACAGTGACATGCGCGAAACCCTTCCGGAGAACGCCCAGTACTTCTACAACGACCTCCTCCCCTCGACGAGCGGGATCTCGGTGAAGTGGGTCTCGGAGGTGCGGGTCTACCGCGGTGGGTTCCAGGGGGACCGGCATGCGCCGGTGAAGTCGCTGACGAACGCCACCTCGACTCCGGGCGCGACAACCGCGCCTGAGACGACCCGGGCGGGGGGGCTTCTTCCGGCCGCCCTCCTGGCGATCGGTGGTGTCCTGCTCCTCCGGAGGCATTGAGATGAGGCGCCCTCTCCTCCTCTTCGCTCTCGCCGCCGTCATGCTCCTCGTCGCCGGATGCACGACGGTGCCGCAGACTCCGGGTGCCGCGTCACCCGTCTCGAACGCGACGCTCGTCCTGAACGGAACGACGTCCATCACACTCTCGTATGCAGACGTCCTCGCCCTGCCGTCCGTGAGCGGCATCGGCGGCGCGGTCTCGACGACCGGGATCCGGTACGGCCCGTTCCAGATCAGGGGGGTATCCCTCCGCACGCTTGCCGACCAGGTCGGCGGAATCGGCCCCAACCAGACCCTCCGCGTCCATGCGCCCGACGGCTACATGTGGGTGCTCGGCGCTGACCAGATCGACGGAGAGGGCTTCGTCGTCTTCACGCCCGAGCTGAAGGAGATCGACCCGCCACCAGCGATCGTGCCTGTCCTGATGTACGAACAGAACGGCACGGCGCTCTCCGAGGAGCAGGGCGGACCGTTCCGCATCGCGGTGTTGAACCAGAACGGGACGCCCGTGATCACTGAGGGGTCCGGGTGGGTCAAATGGGTGGACCGGATCGAGGTCAGGTGAAGCGGGTCATCAGCCCGGTTCTCCTCTTCCTCCTCCTCCTTCTCCTGCTCGGTGCGGGGTGCGCGACGGCACCGTCAGCGCGCGTGCCCGTCACCTGCATGGTTGCCGGCTCACTGGTGGACCCACTCGCCGGGTTCGAGGCGGAGTACGAAGCGGCCCACCCCGACATTGACCTTCTGATCGAGGGGCACGGGTCGATCCAGGCGATTCGCCAGGTCACCGATCTGCACCGCCCGGTGGACCTCGTCGCCGTGGCGGACGCCTCGCTCATCCCGGACCTGATGAACGGGACCACGCGGGAGTACACCACCTTCGGCACCACCGAGGTGGTGGTCGCGTTCACGAACCAGAGCCGATATGCCGGCGAGATCGACGAGGCGAACTGGGCGAGCATCCTTGCCCGGCCGGACGTCAGGGTCGGGTTCGCGAACCCGATGCTCGACGCGGCAGGGTATCGGGGGATGCTGGTCCTCCTCCTCCAGGAGCAGCAGAGCGGTCAGAGGACCTTCGGCCCGGTGATCGGGGACCACCTCTCTCCAGCCCTGGTGCCGACCTCGAGCGGAGCGGGCCTCGAGGTTCGCCTTCCCGAACTTGTCCGGCCCGCCGCTGGTGGGAAGGTCGCGATCCGCGACGGCTCGGTCTTCCTTCTCTCCCTCCTGGAGGCCGGTGGGATCGACTACGCCTTCGAGTACCGGTCGGTCGCCGAGGGGCGAGGCCTTCGGTATGTCTCCCTGTCCGACACGGTGAACCTGGGCTCTGCGTCCCGGGCCGATGCATATCGGCACGCGACGGTCCACCTCGGGTTCCAGCGATTCACCGTGATCGGGACTGAGCGGGTTGGTGTCCCAATCGAATACGCGGTGACCGTTCCCGACGGCGCCGCGCACGCTGCCGAGGCCCGCGAGGTCGCAGGCGCGCTCCTTCGGGCGACCAAGGAAGACCGGATCGGCTGGCCTGAGCCGCTCGAGCCGGCGACATTCGCGCTCGAGGGGTAAAAGCGTCCACACCGGGTCGAGTCCTCAGAAAAGGATCGACTCGACTCCATCCATACCCATTTTTCCCCTGAAGGGCCAATGGACGTGCATGCGAGGTGTCGTCTCGTGGTAGGTCCTGGTCCCAACCCGTTCCAGCTGGCCGGTCTCGTCTATGCGGTTCTCTTCGTCGTCATCGGCGCCATGCTCTGGAGGACTGGCCGGTTCTCCAGGACGATGCGCTACCTCCTGCTCATCGTGACGGTTCTGTTCGGGTTCGTGCTCTTCTCCCCGATGCTCCCGCACCAGTTTCAGGAACTCCTCCTCCGCCTGGACTCCCGCATCGGCATCGGGCTCCTGGGAGGGGCGGTCGGCATCGGTCTCATGCTCGTCCTGACCGTCATCTTCGGCCGCCACTTCTGCGGCTACCTCTGTCCGATCGGGGCGGTGCAGGAGCTCGCGTATGCTGCCCCGACACCAAAGGTGCGGACCACGAAAAAGAGAGAACTCAGCCTGATACGCGGCGGTGTCCTCCTCGTCCTGCTCGGTGCGGGGCTCGGGGCGGGGGTGAGCGTCCTCGCATTTTTCGGCATCCAGGAGTTCTTCACTCTCACCCTCTCCACCGGTTTTGTCGTCTTTGCAGCCGTCGTTTGTGTGTCCGTGGCCTTCTACCGCCCATTCTGCCGGGTGGTCTGCCCGCTCGGCGCCCTGTTCCAGCTCGCCGCGGTTCCAGGGTGGTGGAAGCTCCGGCGAACGGAGGCCTGTATCGGCTGTCGGAAGTGCGAGCGTGCCTGCCCGACGGGCGAGGCGCGTGCGGGGGATCGCCAGAGCGAGTGTTACCTCTGCCGGCGGTGTGTCGAGATCTGCCCGGTCATGGGCGCCCTGGAGTACGGCCCCCCGGTCGAACGCGTAAAAGAGACCTGAGACGGGTTTGATCAGGTCCTCATCGATGGCCGAAGGAGCAGGCGATGGGGGTCACTTCGAACATTTTCGAAGTTATATAAGCAAATAAGTATGATGGATTCAAATAGGAATGTGCCCCACGATGGGGCGATTGACATGACACCTCAGCCGAAACTCCTGTTCATTGCCGGGCTCGTGCTCGCGGCGGCCCTCGTCGCCGGTTGCACCACGGGCGGCGACACCCCACCCTCTACGACCGAACCGACGATCACCGGCCCGCTTGTACTGAACGAGAGCGCGAACGGCACCACTCATGCAGTACCCGTGAACTCCACGATCAACCTGACCCTGCAGGAGAACCCGACCACGGGCTACTCCTGGAATCTTTCCACCACATCCGGTCTCACCCTCCTCTCGGACAACTATGTCTCCGACGACCCCGCGGGGTCGAGGGTCGGCGCTGGTGGTCAGCACCACTGGCAGCTGACGGCGACCACGGCGGGCATCCAGGAGATCCGCGGCGTCTACGTGCGTCCCTGGGAGAACCAGACCGCCGACGCCGGTATCTTCTCGGTCGAGATCTCCGTAACGCCGTAACTTCTGGGACCTCCGGGACACACCCTCCCCGGCGGTCTTCTTTCCCCCCCCTGTTTTAGTGTCGGTGCCGGTGGTGAATGTCCGGCGTGTGTGGATGATTGTGCTCCAGCCGTGCGTGATTATGCACGTGCGCATGCGCCTCGGCAGTCGATCCGTCCTCGTGGGAATGTCGGTGGTGCTCGTCGTGACTATGCCGGTGAGCATGCGTCATCGGCTCGTGGATGTGCAGGTGTTCGTGATGCTCCCGGGCGATCATCAGCGCTCCGATGGCCATGAGCGGCAGAGCGACGACAAACTGCCATTCGGGGATCGCCGGGGCGATCAGCAGGGATATTCCCGCCCCGATGAACGGGGCCATGCCGAAGATGCCGGCGGTGCGGGACGCCCCGAGGTGGCGCAGCGCGAGCAGGAACGTTACCATGCTGATCCCGTAACAGAAGGCGCCGAGGAGGAGCACCGTGAGCGTTGTCGAGATGGGCGGCAGGGGGTTGCCAAGCGCGAAGGCGAGGGCGAGCGAGAGAGTGCCGGCGCAGAGCCCCTTGACGGTCCCGATTGCGAACGGGTCCTTGCCGGAGATCTGTCGGGCACAATTATTGTCCAGGCCCCAGAGCGCGCAGGCGCCAACGACCCCGAGGGCTCCGAGCGAGAGGCCCAGCCCACCCGAGGGATCGAACGATAGCACCATCCCCGCGGCCGTGACCAGGCCAATCCCGGCCAGCACCCGCCGACCGATCCCCTCGTGGAAGAAGGCGGCGGCAAGCAGAGCGGTTGCGACCGCCTCGACATTCAGGAGGAGCGAGGCGGTTGCCGCGGGAGTGGCGGCGAGCCCGACCATCAGCAGCACGGGCGCGAGGAAGCCACCCGCAAGTGCGCTCCCCGCGAGCCATGGCGTGTCGCGGCGGGTGAGCGGGGCTTCGCGATCGTTCCGGCCTCGGAGGAGCCGCACTCCGACGACTGCGGTGCCGGCCCCGATGTAGAGGAGGGCGGCGAGAATCACCGGCTGGACCGAGGAGAGGAGGACCTTCGCGAGCGGCGCGCTGGCTCCGAAGAGGGTCGCCGCCAGGAGCGCAAAGAGGATCGGGACGCGGGTGCCGCTCGCCATCGTGTCCTTCCTGGTGGTTCTCGGACGCCGATATTGGTTCTGTCCGACCGGTGCGAAATGCCTATGGGCGATGACCGTCAATCGTAAGGGTTATGCAGGACCGGGCCGCCTGGAACCTCGAGAAGCAGAGGACTGCCCGTCTCTCCGTCGCGTCGAATACGCTCCTCCTGGTGCTGAAACTCGCGGTTGGCCTCATGCTCGGTTCGGTCGCGATCCTCTCGGAAGCGGTCCACTCCGGGATCGACCTGGTTGCTGCCGTTGTCGCCTGGTTTGCCGTCCGCGCGTCAGGCCGTCCTCCCGACCCCGAACACCAGTTCGGCCACGGAAAATTCGAAGACCTCTCCGGCCTCTTCGAGGGGGCGCTGATCCTGGTTGCGGCCGGCCTGATCATCTATGAAGCAGTCGAGAAACTCCTCTCCGGGGGCGACGGCCTGGCCATTGAGGCGATCGGGGCCGGGATCGCCGTGATGGGGCTCTCCTCCATCGTCAACTGGTACGTCTCGGGCCGATTGATGCGAGTCGCGAAGGCGACCGAGTCGATCGCGCTCGAATCGGACGCATGGCACCTCCGGACCGATGTCTACACCTCGCTGGGCGTGCTCGTCGGCCTTGTCGCGATCCGGTTGACCGGCCTCGTCGCCCTCGACGCCGTGATCGCGATCGGGGTCGCTCTCCTGATCCTGAAGGCGGCATGGGACCTCTGCCGACGCGCCGGGGCGAGCCTGATCGACGAGCGCCTGCCCGACGAGGAGGAGGAGCGGATCCGGAGGATCATTGCCGACCACGGGGACCACGTGGCCGAGTTCCATGAACTCAGGACCCGGCGTTCGGGCCCGGATCGGTTTGTCGACCTCCATCTCAGTGTCGCCCGCAGCCTCACGGTCGAGGCAGCGCATCAGCTCGCCGATCGTCTCGAGGCGGAGATCCGTTCGGTGCTCCCGCGCTGCTCGGTGGTGATCCACGTAGAGCCCTGCGACGCGTGTTGCGACGCCTGTGGTTCATTCTGCACGGTCCGGGCCGAACCCGGCGGTGATCAGCGCTCGCAGGCGCCGGACGCCAGGAAGTGAGCGAGGACCGCCTCGCCCGTGGCGTCTGATACGACCTTTTTTACCTGCCGGATGAACGCCTCCATATCCTCTTCCTGGACGCACCCGAGGCTCTCCGAGCCGTCCAGGATACGGTCGACGAGCCACTGGAGGTCCGATCCGTCAAGGGCTTCGAGCCGGCGCTCGAAGTCTTCGGCCGACTCGGCAAAGTGGTTCGAGACCGGTGGCAGGATTGACTGGAAGGCGTGGCCAGATCCCCCGCAGACCGTCCCTCCGCACTCGGGGACAAGCTTGGCGAAGATCTCGAGGTCGCGTTCAGTGAGTTCACGGGCCATATGGATGTGGGTTCGCGTCCCCGGGACTAATACTCGCCGGTCGATTTTTCCCCCCGCACCCCCGATCATCTTCTCATGGACCCGCGCCTCTCTCTCCGGATCGCCGACGCGACCGCCCGCGCCTACGCCCGGGCCGTGACCACGCTTCCCCCCGACGTTGGCGGCGCCCTCGAACGGGCCCTCGCCGCGGAGATAGACCCGGTGGCACGGGGCGAACTCGAGAACATCCTCGAGAACATCGCCCTTGCCCGGACGAACAGGCTCCCCCTCTGTCAGGACACGGGCGTGCCGGTCGTTTACGTCACCCTGCCCCCGACCGTGCCGTTCGAGGACGGACTCTTCGACGCGATCGCCGAAGGCGTGCGCCGGGCAACCGCGGAGGTGCCGCTCCGGCCGAATGTCGTTGATCCGATCACGCGCCACAACTCCGCTGACAACACCGGTGAGGGAATGCCGGCGGTGCATGTCCGTCCTGGTCCCCGACTTTCGATCACGGTGATGCCGAAGGGGGCGGGGGCCGAGAACATGTCCCGGATCGTGATGCTCCTTCCATCCGAGGTGGAGCGGATCCCCGAGGTGGTGGTCCGCTGCGTGCTCGATGCCGGTGCTCGTCCCTGCCCCCCGGTCGTCCTCGGGGTCGGGATCGGCGGGACCTTCGACCTCGCCACCGCGCTCGCGAAGGAGGCGCTCCTCGAGCCTATCGACTCGATGGATGTGTTCGAGACCTCGATCTGCGATGCCGTCAACCGGCTCGGGATCGGGCCAATGGGGCTCGGCGGGCTGACGACCGCCCTTGCCGTGAAGGTCCGCCGCGCGACCTGCCACACCGCGTCCCTGCCCGTCGCGGTGAACGTCCAGTGCTGGGCGAACCGGCACGCGACCGAATACGTGGAGGTGGACTGATGATGGACCTCGTCACCCCGCTCGGCGCCGAGGTGCTCGACCTGGTCGCCGGAGACCGGGTGACGCTCTCCGGTGTCGTCTTCACCGCCCGCGATGAGGCCCACCTCAGGATGATACGGGACGGCATCCCCTTTGACCCCGAGGGTGCGGTCGTCTATCACTGTGGACCGGTGATCGCGGGCGACCGTGTCGTCGCCGCTGGTCCCACCACCTCCTCGCGCATGAACCGGCTCTCGGGGTTCCTGTTCGATGCAGGGGTGCGTGCCCTGATCGGCAAAGGAGGGATGGATGCCACGGTCACCGAGCAGCTCCGCGGGCGTGGAGTCTACCTCGCCTTCACCGGCGGGTGCGCTGCCCTCGCGGCGGCGCGGATGCGGCTCGAAGGGGTCTCGTTTCCCGAGCTCGGCATGGCCGAGGCCGTCTGGGCGATCCGGCTCGATCGTCTCCCCCTGGTGGTCGGGATCGACAGCCACGGAGGGAATCTCTTCGCCGGGGTCCAGGCCCGGGCCGAACGGGCCGCGGACCTCCCGTGACGGCTTCGCTTCAAATACCTTTTCGAAGTATGGGGAGAAAACCATACACAGGAAGGGATCGATGAAACTCGTGATCGACGAGAACCGCTGCAAGGGGTGCAACCTCTGCACTCAGGTCTGCCCCTACCGGATCTTCCGGCCGGGCACGCGGGCGAACCGGAAAGGCGTGCTCGTCCCCGAGCTCGACCGCCCGGAGCGGTGCACGAACTGTCGTCTCCAGGGGCTCTATGGCCGGACCCTCTGCGGGGTCTGCCAGCTCACCTGTCCGGACCAGGCGATCGGATGGGTACGGGAACGACCGTACGAACCCACAAAGATCGAGGTGGAGTATTGACAAAGCTCGAGTTCATGCAGGGGAATTCCGCCTCCGCCGAGGGGGCAATCGCGGCCGGCTGCCGGTTCTTCGGCGGGTATCCGATCACCCCCTCGACCGAGGTGGCGGAGGCGATGGCCCGCAGGATGCCGAAGGTCGGCGGTGTCTTCGTCCAGATGGAGGACGAGATCGCCTCCATCGCGGCGGTGATCGGCGCGTCATGGGTGGGGAAGAAGGCGATGACCTCGACCTCGGGCCCCGGCTTCTCGCTGATGCTGGAGAACATCGGCTTTGCCATCATGACCGAGACGCCGCTCGTGATCGTGAACGTTCAGCGCGGCGGCCCGTCGACCGGGCAGCCGACGATGTCGGCACAGGGTGACATGCTCCAGTGCCGTTTCGGCTCCCACGGGGACATGGCGGTCATCGCACTCGCTCCCGATTCGGTTCAGGAGATGTTCGACCTGACCGTGAAGGCATTCAACCTCGCCGAGAGGTTCCGCTGTCCCGCCTTCCTGATGGCCGATGAGATCATCGGCCATATGCGCGAGCGGATCGAGCTCCCCGACCGTGTCGATGTCGTGGACCGACGCCCCCTCGAGCCGGGCCGACTCCCCTTCGAGGCCGACGATGATGGGGTGCCGGGATTTCCCGCGTTCGGTACGGGCCACCGGGTCCATGTGACCGGGCTGACCCACGATGCGCGCGGATACCCGGCGACGACCGACCCCGCTCTGCACGAGGCGCTCGTCCGGCGGCTCGTGGGTAAAGTCGAGGACGCACGGCGGGAGATCGCGGACTACCGCATCACGAACCCCGATGCAGAGGTGGTCTTCGTCTGTTATGGCTCACCTGCCCGTGCGGTGCAGCAGGTCGTCGCCGATCGGCCCGACGACGGGCTCGGCATCCTCCGGCTCCGCGTGGTCTGGCCCTTCCCTGAGCACGCGCTCGCCGAGTTCCCGAACGCCCGTGTCTTTGTCGTTCCCGAGCAGAACCTTGGCCAGATCGCCCGGGAGGTCGAACGGCACGTCCGCGTACCGGTTCTCTCCGTCTCAAAGCTCGGCGGCGAGCTCCATACACCAGGTGAACTCGCCCGCGCGGCCGAGGAGGCGCGATCCCGATGAGCTTCGTTGACTGGCTCCGCGCCGACCGCCTGCCGCACATCTGGTGCAGCGGCTGTTCGAACGGCACGATCCTGAACTGCACCCTCGCGGCGGTCGAGGCGGAAGGATGGGACCCGGACCGGACGGTCTTCGTCTCGGGAATCGGCTGCTCGTCCCGCGCCCCCGGGTACATCTCGACCGACTCGCTTCACACGACCCATGGACGCGCCCTCGCATTCGCCACCGGGGTGAAACTCGCCGACCCCAGCCTCAACGTGATGGTCTTCACCGGCGACGGCGATCTCGCCGCGATCGGGGGGAATCACTTCATTCATGCCTGCCGCCGGAATATCGACCTCACCGTGGTCTGCATGAATAACCTCATATACGGCATGACCGGGGGCCAGGGCTCCCCGACGACCCCGGTCGGCGCCCTCTCCACCACCACGCCCTACGGGGCCTCGGAGCCGGCCTTCGACCTGGTTGCACTCGCCGTCGCTGCGGGCGCAAACCATGTCGCCCGGTGGACCGCGTACCATGTCCGGGAGCTGGAGAAGGCGGTCCAGACCGGGCTCGAGACCCCGGGACTCTCGTTCATCGAGGTCCGAGCAGGCTGTCCCACCAATTACGGCCGCAAGAACCGTCTTCGCGAGGTGACGGACATGGCCGATCACTTCAGGACGAAGTCGATGCTGAAGACAAAGTACGACCGGCTCGTGGCCGAGGGCAGGCCCATTCCCCAGGACACGATCGTGGTCGGGGAGTTTGTCCGACGGTCGAATCCCGCGATGGGGGTCGTGCCATGAGGCGCGAACTTCGCCTCTCGGGCTTCGGGGGCCAGGGGATCATGCTCGCCGCCGTGATCCTCGGGCGCGCCGCGGTGATGTACGACGGTATCTATGCGGTCCAGACCCAGGTCTACGGTCCGGAGGCCCGCGGCGGGGCCTCCATGGCCGCAGTCGTCTTTGACGACACGCCGATCCTGTACCCAAAGGTGACGAACCCGGACCTCCTGGTGATCATGAGCCAGGAGGGCTTCGAGAAGTACGGGTCGAACGCCAGTGCGGATGCGTTGATGCTTCTCGATCGTGGGCTTGTCCATTCGCGCCCAAACTGCCGGTACCACGAGATCCCGGCGACCGAAGATGCCCGGGGGGTGCTTGGGAAGGTGATCGTGGCCAACATCGTGATGCTCGGCGCCCTGGTTGCATCGACGGGAGTCGTATCGCGTGAGGCGATCGAGTGCGCCGTTCTGGACCAGGTACCGAAGGGGACCGAAGACCTGAACCTCCGGGCGCTCCGGCAGGGATATGCCCGGGGAGAGGAGGCGAGAGAATGAAACTGAGAGAGCACGAAGGAAAGCTGGTCTTCGCCGAGGCGGGGATCCCGGTGCCGGCAGGGCGGGTCGTCCGGTCGGTCGATGAATTGGACGACCTCTCCTCCTTTGGGGACCAGGTCGTGCTGAAGGCGCAGGTCGACGTCGGGGGCAGGGGAAAGGCTGGAGGCGTCGTGATCTGTCCGGTCGAGGAGGCGCCGGCCCGCGCGGCCGAGCTCTTCACGAAGACGATCAAAGGCCTGCCGATCACCGAACTCCTCGTCGAGGAACGCCTTCCGATCGCGCACGAGTACTACTGTGCGGTCCTGATCGATCGGTCGACCCGCCAGCCGGTTGTCCTCTTCACCGAGGCAGGCGGGGTTGAGATCGAGGAGACCGCCCGGTCGAACCCCGACCGGATCCACCGGTTCGATGTCACGCCGCTCCTCGGCGAGCTGCCGGCGTTCGCCATCCGCGACCTGGTGGGCCACGCCCCGAAGGCGATCACACCCGTGGTCGCCGCTCTCTACCGGGTTTTTCTTGAAAAAGACGCTCTGCTCGCCGAGATCAACCCGCTCGTCGTCCTGGAGGATGGACGAGTCTTCGCCGCGGACGCGAAGGTGATCGTCGACGACAACGCACTCGCCCGACAGGGTTTCCGCCAGAACCGCGATCTCACCGAGCGCGAAGCAGAGGCCGAGAAACATGGATTCAGCTATGTCGAACTCGATGGGGAGATCGGCGTCGTCGGAAACGGCGCCGGGCTGACGATGGCCACACTCGACCTGATCGAACACTACGGTCTTCGCGCCGCCAATTTCCTGGACGTCGGGGGCGGTGCCGACCGGGAACGGGTCGCCCACGCGGTCCGGCTCCTCGCCGGCTCGCCGGGAGTGCGGGTGATCATCGTGAACCTGCTCGGCGGGATCACGCGCTGCGACGAGGTGGCGCGGGGCATCATCGATGCCAGTGTCCAGCAGCGTGTGATCGTCCGCATGGCCGGCACGAACGAAGCAGAGGGGCGGGCTCTGCTCGCCGAGCATGGGTACGAGATGTACGATTCCATGGACCGGGCGGTCGCTGCCGCCACGGAGGCGAAGGCATGATCCTGGCGGACAAAAAGACCGGGGTGATCGTCGCCGGCGCCACCGGGCGGCAGGGTCTCTTTCACATCCAGTTGATGAATGAGTACGCTCGTGAGGTCGGCGGCATCGGCGTTGTCGCCGGTGTCACTCCCGGCAAGGGTGGCCAGGAAGCCGCGGGGGTGCCCGTCTATGACAGCATTCGCGCAGCCCTGAAGGAACACGATGCCGACGCCTCGGTGATCTTCGTCCCGGCAGGGGCGGCGGGCGACTCCATCATGGAGTCGGCCGCGAACGGGCTCTCGCTCGCCGTGGCGATCACCGAGCACATCCCGGTCCACGACACGATGCGGGCCCTCGCCTACGCCCGCCTCTGCGGAACGACGGTGATAGGGCCGAACTGCCCGGGCCTCCTCTCCCCTGGAGAGGCGAAGCTCGGGATCATGCCCGCCCAGCTCGCGATGCCGGGGCCTGTCGGGGTTGTCTCCCGGTCGGGGACACTGACCTATGAGATCGTCGACGAGCTGACCAGGGCGGGAATTGGCCAGTCGACCGTGGTCGGAATCGGCGGTGACCCGGTGATCGGATCGACATTCACGGATATCCTCGCGCGGTTCGAGAAGGACCCGGCGACGAAGGCGGTGGTGCTGGTGGGCGAGGTCGGCGGAGCGCTCGAGCAGGAAGGCGCGGCCGCCACCTCGCTCCCGCTCGTCGCCTACGTGGCGGGCGTCTCGGCCCCTCCCGACAAGCGGATGGGCCACGCCGGAGCGATCGTCGAGGGAGGAGAGGGGGATGCCCGGTCCAAGATCCGGGCGCTCGAGGCGATGGGGGTGACGGTCGCCTCGCGCCCATCCGAGATCCCGGCCCTGGTCCGCAGCCTTCTATGAGCCGGGACCGGCAGATGCTCGAGGCGGGTCTCGAGCTCGCAATGGCGATCAGAGCCCGGGCAGTGATCACGTTCGTCGCGGAGGCTCCCTGCGGCTCCCACCCGATGCCTGTCCTCCACGCGGGGGAGCTCGCGCTCGGGCCAGGCGCCACCACGCTCGAGGGGCTCCATGATGTCCTTCTCGAGCGGCTCGCGAAGGCATCAGGAGCGGTCGCCCTCGATGACGGGACAGCCGGAGAGATTGTCGGTGTCTTCCCGGACGGCCTGGTCGTTCTTGACCTGGAACGAGTTCGCTCACGGTTCGACCTTGCCCAGTTCGATGCGGCGGCTCCGCGTGGGGTGATGGTCGCCGCCCTCCGGCTCGCTCTCGAGATCGGGCGCGAAGGCCGCGAGGGCAAGGCGGTCGGAACGGCCTTCATCGTCGGTGATGGGGACGCCATTCTGGCCGTGTCGCACCAGCTGATCCTGAACCCGTACCTCGGGCACCCCTCGGAGGTGACAACGATCCTTTCGCGCGAGAACTGGGAGTCGGTCAAGGAGTTTGCGCAGCTCGATGGCATGTTCGTGGTGGACCGTTCAGGGGCGGTGATCGCGGCCGGACGGTACCTCGACGTCGACTCGAAGTCGGTCTCCCTCCCAAGCGGTCTCGGCGGACGGCACCGAGCCGCGGCGGCGATCACCACGCTCCTCCCGGTGGTCGCCGTGATCATCTCGGAGAGCGGCGGGACGGTCCGGGTATTCCAGGGGGGGAACTGTCGGATCGAGATCCGACCTGACCTCGGCGTGGTCCAGGGCTGCGCATGACCCGAAAGGTCTCGGTCTCACGCTGTCCCGAGTACGATCCCGACCGGGTGGAGGCGGCGTTCGCCGCCTGTCTCGCTCCGCTCGGCACGATCGAGTCGTTCGTCCACCGCGGGTCACGCGTCCTTGTCAAGCCGAACCTGCTCGCAAGCCGGCCCCCCGAGGCAGCCGTGACGACCCATCCCACCGTTGTTCGGGCGGCGATTCGGACACTGCAGTCTGCCGGTGCCGAGGTCGTGGTCGGCGACTCGCCTGGGGGCCGGAACACCCCCGAGCGGTACGCCGCGCTCCTTCGACGAACCGGCCTTGCACCGGTCCTCGAGGAGTGCGGGTGCGAGGCGGTCTTCTTCGACGACGCGACCTCCGAGCTCCCCTCTCCCGGGGGCAGGGTCTATCGTCGGTTCCGGGTCGCCCGCGCCGTCACCGAGGCAGACGCGGTGGTCTCCCTCTCGAAGTGCAAGACTCACCAGCTCACCTTCTGCACCGGGGCCGTCAAGAACTGCTACGGCTATATTCCGGGCGTGGCAAAAGCCGAGTACCACCTCCACTCAGGGCAGGATCCGCGCCGGTTCGCCTCCCTCCTGCTCGACCTCTACCTGGCCCGCCCCCCGGTTCTCTCCGTGATGGACGCGATCATCGGGATGGAGGGAAACGGCCCCTCAAACGGCCAGCCCCGTGCGCTCGGTCTCCTCCTCGCGAGCCCTCATGCCCCGGACCTCGATTTTGTCCAGGCGATGCTGATGTCCATCGATCCCCTTGCCGTCCCGACGATTCGGGAGGCAGCAGACCGCGGCGTCGGGCCGAGAATGGCCGAAGAGATCGAACTGTTCGGCGAAACGTTCGCCGATCTTCCGTCAGCGCCCTTCGAACGCCCCGGAGCCCATCTCTCCTCGCGGGTGCCGTCCCCGCTCATTCGGACGGCGACCCGGTTCTTTGCCGTTCGTCCGCGGGTGGTGAACGATCGGTGTCGTGGGTGCGGCATGTGTGCCGAGAGCTGCCCGCCCGGAGCGATCGATATGCTTGGGCGATACCCGCAAATCAGGCACCAGGACTGCATCCGGTGCTTCTGCTGCCAGGAACTCTGCCCCGCCGACGCGATCGCCGTCGACCGCCCGTTCCTCCGTCGCCTGATCGGGTAGCACTATCTCTTTCGCCGTTCCATCACGTGTGCATGAGACGTGGGTATCTCCTTCTCTTCCTCGTCGTCGCCCTCCTCCTGGGTGCGGGCTGTCTTGAGTCTCCGCCTGCCCAGGAGGGGCTCGGTGACCTCTCGGGGCACTGGCTGAAGAACTCGGGCGACCCCGACATTCTCCTGAACCTCTCCGAGAATGGTTCCGCCGAGCTCCGATTCCTGATCGACCTCGGGATTGCGAAGACGATCCAGGTCAGGAATGGTTCGTGGGAACCGACTGGCGGGAATCACTTCAATCTCAGTTACATCGCACCGCTCACCAACAGTACCCGGGTCCTCTCTCTTGAACGGGACGGGGACCGTCTCCGGCTTGCGCGGGTCTGGAACGCGACGGATGAACTCCAGGGAGAGATGAATCTGAGCTTTCGGCGTGTCGTTGGAGACCCGGGTCAGAAGTTTTATATCGGGGTCGATAACCCCTTTGCCGACCCTCTTCCAGCATAAACCTAAATCTACCGTGGGACATACTTCACGGCATGAGGCTGAGCCCCCATGACCGATGATGAAGAGAAGATCGGACCTGTCGTCGAGGTGACCGATTCCACCTTCGAGCGCGAGGTGGAGAAGAGCGACCGACCCGTCGTTGTCATGTTCTACTCCGAGCTGTGCCCCCATTGCGCGACGATCATGCCGTCCTACCGGGAGATCGCGCGGGAGCTCGATACGCGGGTCCGGTTCGCCCGTCTTAACATCCTCGCCAATCCCTGGACGATCGAACGGTTCGCCATCCGCTCCACCCCGACCTTCACCTTCTTCTGCAGCGGACGGGCCCTGCGCGAGCTGGTCGGCGCGGTGCTGCCTGGCGTCATCCGAAAGCAGGTCGAGGAGTTCGAGCGTGACGGTCCGGAGTGTGCGAAGAGGTCGACGGAGATCCAGTACGATATCTCGGGCTATGCCTGACCGAAAACTAAACCCTTATCTCGTTTCCGTGGGCACAGAGGATGCATGGTTGGCCGAAGGGCGCTCGTCATCGCCCTCGTTGTCCTGATCCTCGGGTGCGGCTGCCTCGGGGGGTCCGCCCCGTCTCCAGGCGGGAGCGAGCAGCAGCTCCTGGAGAGGGTGAATTCACTGGAAGAGGAGAACGCCGGCCTTCGGGAGCAGCTGGAGCAGGAGAACCTCTCGGTCCGCTCGTACGAGAGCCAGCTCGCATTCTACCGGTCACAGCTCGGAGCGGCGGTCTCCACACTTCCGGGACTCAACAGCACCACGCTCTCGGGTTCGGCCTCGCTTGACGCGCCTGCGGTGATGCAGCGGCGGGTCTACGAACAGGATGGGCCGTTCGTCTCCGAGCGGATTGAACAGGAAGGGGCGCTCATCAATATCTCGGTCGAGATCGCACCGGGTCGGGGGCGGGTGCTCGTCCACACGACTCCCCTGATGGGCGAGGTCTTCCAGGACGCGGCGAATACCGCCGTCTTCGTGGCGCAGGCACGGACTGGCCGGGACCTCTCCCGGTCGGACGTGATCGTCTCGATCGTGGCCGACGATGAGGTGCCCGCCGTCAATGGAGGGTCGGCTGGAGCCCTCATGACGCTCTTGATGATCTCGGCGATCGAAGGCTCGCCCCTCCGCTCCGATGTGACGCTCACCGGCACGATCGACCAGTCGGGACACGTCGGTGCGATCGGCGGCGTGGTGGAGAAGGCGGAGGCGGCAAAGGCGAAGGGCAAAGTCCTGTTCCTGCTCCCGCGCGAGAACAGCCAGCTGGTCAGGTATGCCGAACGGAGCCGGGACTACTATGGCTACACCATCATCCAGCGGGTGCCTGAACGGGTCGATGCGAAGCAGTACATCGAGTCTGAGATCGGGATCAGGGTCGACTATGTCGAAAGCATCGAGGACGTCGTTCGCCTCGCCCGGTAGACGCCGGTCATCGTCGGTGGCGAGATCCGCAGGGGTCCCTCTGGCCCACCGGAGGGCGCCTGCGTAGTCACCCGCAGGTTTTTCTTTTTCCATCGCTCACGTTCTGGACGATGTACTCGTATCAATCTCCGGAACCGGGAGCCAGGAGGGCTGCATGAGTCCGAAAGACCTCGAGCGAATCCCGGAATCCGCCCGATGGCAGGTCTGCTCCCGTCTCCTCGCGAAGCTGCCGCTCCTCTACGACATCGTCTATCGCCCGGTCGTGGGGGATTCCTTCGACGAGCGAGAGCACGAGATCTGGATCGAGATGGCCCGAGAGGCCCGCGACCTCGCCGACGCCTTCCACCTGCCCCGGGAGACCGCTGGGGACCTGGCGGGGACGCTTGCGACCATGGGGTCGGCCCTCTTCGGACGGGACTTCCAGTTCAACCGGGCCAACGATATCGAGGGTGGCGCGGTCATGCACATCCGCCGGTGTCCCTTTGTCGAGGAGGCAGACCTCGTCGAGATTGACCATGGGCTCCTTCCCGCCCGGTGCCTCGCCTTCATGATCCCCCTCGTCGAGATGCTGAACCCCGCGTTCACGCTCCGGTACGTTCGCGCCGCCTGCACGGGCGATCGGGCCTGCGAGCTCCAGGTGCTTCCCCGAGAGCGGGCTGAAGACGAGCCGTAGCCCTGTTCACTCCGAGGGCCAGGATGCGCCCTCGGACTGGTCGGCGCAGGGCATCGAGAGATGAAGCTGGGCCAGGCGCCAGACCTTCTCGTTTCGACGGAGCACAGCGGTGAACCTCCCCTCCATGACGCCCTCTGAGTCTCCAGCGATAAAGTCGAACCGGCAGGTGCCCATCACCCACCCAGCAGCACCCTCAACGGTGCAACGACGATCCGAGAAGCGGATGGAGGCGGACTCTGTCTGGGTGAAGTCGCGTGCGACCGACCGGCGGAACTCCTCGGCGCTCGAGACGATTTCATCGGGTCCGGTGCCGTACCCGTGGAAGTCGGGTTCGACGAGGGAGACGATCCCCGTGAGGTCTCGCTGGGCGTAAAGCACGGCGTAGCTGTCCAGAGTTCGGTTGATTCCGATGCATTCAGGATCCATGGACATCGTATCGGAAGGGTGACGATTCAGTCTGCCGGTTCGGATCGGACCCTGGCTCGACGTGCAGACGGTGCGCGCAGCTTCATGTAGCCACCGGGCGAAGATCGGTCGTGTACGACCTCCTGGTCAGGGGGGGGCGTGTCGTCTCGCCGATGGGAACGCGCCGGGCCGATGTTGCCGTTCTCGACGGGCTCATCGTTGCCGTTGGTACGGTGACGGGAACCGCCCGCCGGACGATCGACGCCTCCGGCCTCTACGTCCTTCCGGGAGGGGTCGATCCGCATATGCACGTCGAGAACGATTTTCTGGGCCTCTCCACGGCGAACGACTTTTACACTCAATCAATCGCCGCTGCCTTCGGGGGGACCACCACCCTCTTTGATTTTGCCGCCACGCCCCGCGGGGGCTCACTCCTCGAGTCGATCGAGCGAAGGAAGGCGCAGATGGCGAAGTCCGCGCTCGACCACGCAGTCCACGGACGCGTCTGCGAGCGGGCGCATATCGGCGAGATCGCCGGGGCGGCGAAGGCCGGGTGCCCGTCGTTCAAGCTGTACCTCACCTATCCCGAGGTCGGCCTGATGGTGGACGATGCGACGGTGGTCGAGGCGTTCGCCGCTGCCGCCGCCTCTGGCGTCCTGCCGCTCGTCCACGCCGAATCGGAACCGATCGCGGCCTTTCTCACCGCCCGGGCAATGAGCGAGGGGGATCGCTCGTGGTCCCGGTATCCCGATGTGAAACCCCCTGCCTGTGAGGCGGAGGCCTTCGGACGGGTCACCTGGTTTGCCCGTGCCGTCTCATGTCCGCTGTACGTCGTCCATACGACGGTTCGGGCCGCTCTTGACTGCGCTCGCCGCGCCCGTGCCGCCGGCCAGGAGCTCTTTATCGAGACCTGTCCCCAGTACCTCGTTCTCGACCGCTCGGTCTACGACGATCCCGATCGCGGTCACCTGGCGATCTGCTCCCCGCCACTCCGGGCTCCAGGCGAGGCGGCGGCGCTGTGGGAGGGTCTTGCCGATGGCACCATCTCAACCGTCGGGTCGGACGATTGTGCCTACTCCCGGTCGGCCAAGGAGGCGCTCCTCGATCGGGACGCCGCGGGTCGGCCGATCCCCGACTTCACCCGTGTGGTCCAGGGCGTACCGGGGGTCGAGTGCCGCCTACCGCTCCTCCTCTCCGAGGGGGTGGCTCGCGGGCGCATCACGATCGAACAGGTGGCTGCCCTGACCAGCACCAACCCTGCACGGTGCTTCGGCCTCTATCCCCGCAAGGGGGCGATCGCGATCGGTGCTGATGCGGATCTCGTCCTGGTCGACCTCTCGGCGGAGCGGGTGCTCTCAGCGGCGTGCCTTCACTCCTCCCTCGACTACTGCCTGTACGAGGATCTGCGGGTGAGGGGATGGCCCGTCATCACGATCTCATCCGGGTCCGTCGTCGTCGAGGATGGCGACTTCACGGGGACGAGGGGCGCGGGCCGGTTCTTAGTCCGCACCGCGAGAGAGACGTCCTGCGGTCCGGCAGGATAATATGCCAGGACGGTACTCAAGCTTTCTGGAGGCTGTAGCATGACCTTTTCCGATAACCCGGTCGGCGTCGTGAACCTGGTTCTGGCGACCCTGATCATGCTCCTGGGGTACTGGGGCTACCGGACGAGCGGCCGGAAAACCGAAGCGCTGGTGGGCAGCGCCTTCGGCCTCTTCGCGATCTCGCACCTGCTCACCCTCCTCGGGGTCATCTCGAGCGATCTCCTTATCATCGTGCTCAGGACCACCGCGTACCTGGTCGTGGTCTATGCCCTTCTCCGCGTCGCCTCCGGTCACACGTACGGGTGACTCGATGGTGGTCCATCTCTCCGGTGGGCCCGCATACAATCGCACGATCCGTCCTGTGACTCATCAAACTCCTTTTATCTCCTCACAGGGCCCTTGTTTCTAATTGAGGTCATCGCGATGGCAAGGACGTTGATGCGGGAAGAGGACGCCTATCAGCTGCTTCGTGGGGCCGGCGTACCAGTGCCGCCCTCTGCACAGGTAGCCACCCGTGCGGAGGCGATCCGCGCGGCGGGGGAGATCGGATTTCCGGTCGTCATGAAGATCGTCTCGGCAGATGTGGTCCATAAGACCGATGCGGGCGGCGTGGTGCTGGACATCGGTTCCCCCGAGGAGGCCGGTGAGGCCTACGATCGCATACTCGCAAGTGTCCGCGAGCATCTTCCCGGCGCTCGGATCGACGGGGTGCTCGTTGTCGGCCAGGCTCCGCCAGGATTCGAGCTGATTGTGGGGGGTCGGACCGACGCGTCCTTCGGCAAGGTGCTGACCTTCGGACTCGGCGGGACGCTGGTCGAGTTCCTGAAAGATGTCGTGGTCCGGGTGCTGCCGCTCTCGGACGACGAGGTTGCATCGATGGTCCGCCGCCTTGGGGCCTACCGGCTGATTCAGGGATACCGCGATTATCCACCTCTCGACGAGGGGGCAATCGTCGACCTGATCGGGCGGGTGGCTCGTCTCTTCGAGGAGAATCCGGCCCTCGCGGAGTTCGATCTCAACCCGGTCCGGCTCTACGAGTCCGGGGCGATTGTCGTCGATGCGCGTGTCTACTCCGATGAGGAGACGGTGAAACCCCCCTGCGTTGAACCAGAACAGATCCCGCCCGATCTCTTCCTCCCCCGGTCGGTCGCGGTTGTTGGGGCGTCGACCGACCCGAGAAAGGTCGGATACGCCGCGTTTCGGAACCTTCTCCAGTTCAAAGGGGACCTGTACCCCGTCAATCCCAAACGCGACGAGGTCCTGGGACGAAAGGCCTATCCTTCGATCACATCGCTCCCCGGTCCGATTGACATGGTGGTGATCGCCGTTCCCGCCGCCCTGGTCCCCGGGGTGATCGAGGAGGCGGGGCGGGCTGGAGCCCGGCTCGCGGTAATCCTCTCAGCCGGTTTCCGCGAGGCGGGGGAGGAAGGCGCCCGTCTCGAGGACGAGCTCCTTACCAACGCACGACGCGCAGGGATCCGCGTGGTCGGACCAAACTGCCTCGGGATCATGCTGCCTCCCTATCGGATCAACACGACCTTCGACCCGGTCTCGCCACGACCCGGCACGATCGCGTTCATTTCGCAGTCGGGCGCCGTCATCACGATGGTCGTCGACTGGTCGCTCCCCGAGGAGATCGGCTTCTCGGTCGTGATCAGCGTCGGCAACCAGGCGGACCTCTCGTTCAAGGACTACCTTCGCTATGCCGAACAGGATGCCAACACCCGTTCGATCATCATGTACATCGAGGAGATCCGGGACGGGTGCGGTTTTCTGCAGATGGTCCGCCGGGTCGCAACTCGAAAACCGGTGATCATCCTCAAGTCCGGGTCGTCGGAGCGGGGTCAGAAGACCGCGTCGTCGCACACAGGTTCTATCGCCGGTGACTATGCGGTCTACCAGGGGGCGTTCGAACAGGCGGGGGTGATCGCCGTTGACTCGTTCTCCGAAGCCTTCCAGATCGCGGAGCTCCTCGGTTCCGAGGGGTACCCCCAGGGTCGGCGCGCGCTCGTCGTCACGAGTGCCGGGGGGCTCGCCGTCCTCTCGTCGGACTATGCGGAACGCTACGGGGTGGACCTGATCGAACTCCCCCCCGACCTCCTCGCCGAGCTCGACGGTCTCCTCCCCGACGATTGGAACC
>CAYLUL010000006.1:26188-26549 GCA_964386835.1 uncultured Methanospirillum sp. | reverse complement strand
GGACTGCCGTCGAGCAGTATCAGGTACCGCTCGGCAACAGGCACAGCCTGAAAGAGGCGGGCGTTATAGGGCTGCCGTCGTGGAGCGAGAAGGCGACGCAGACGGAGACGTGGGTCAAGGTGCCGCGACTCTCGGCAACATGCCCCCGGCGAATCGTCGCGTTTGACGGGGGGAAGGGCAACATTGACAAGACGATGGAGTTCGGGGACGACTTCTCCGGGACGACCCTCGGGGCACAGTGGAGCCTGAACGGCACCCCGACGATCTCGATCGCAGACGGGATCATGGATATCAACCTCGGCGGGGTCATCAACCGATATCTCACCGCCGGGTCGTTCGGGGCCGGGTACGCGATCCGCTC
>CAYLUL010000006.1:22792-26178 GCA_964386835.1 uncultured Methanospirillum sp. | reverse complement strand
CGGCGGGGGTCTCCGCAAATCGCTACATCTCCGCCGGATCGTTCGGCGACGGGTACGCCGTCTGGTATCGATCCCTCCCCCCGAAGATCAACGCCAACTGGGGCAGGTGCCCGATCGGGTTCGGGGTCTATACCTTCCCGGTCTCCACGAGCGCCGCGACGGTCGCCGTCTATTCTACCGGCACCGGGACCGTGATGCTGGCGACGCAGAGCGGGGATGCCGTCACATACACCGCGGACGTCTTGGACTCTGTCGCATACGCAGTCGACGAGATCCGACGACTCTCGACCGGCTCGACCTGGATCCGGAACGGCACCACGATCGGCACCAAAACCACCACGCTCCCCTCAGGGGCCGTCCCGATCGTCATCGGATCGGGGTACGCGAACCCGCCCGTCTATTATCAGTCGTACGTCGACTGGATCGCCGTCCGGAAGTTCGTCACCGCCGAACCGCTCGCCGGCACCGTGCAACCGTCCACGACCAACCGCGCCCTCTCCCGTCCGCTGAACCACGCCGACCTGATGCGGGCGGTGTGCGCGTGAGCGACGATTGGAGCGGCTAATATGGCCGGGTTCGGGATAGGCACACTGGGATCGGGGACGTTCGGGGTCGGCGGGCTGATCCCGACCCCGGCCGACCTGGTTGACGTCTACAACAGGGCGGTGTGTGGATGACGGCTCAACCAGTCTTCTCCCCGGCCCCACGGTGCGGCGGGTTCAACCGGGGCGCGTTCAACCGAGGAGCCTACAACCGGGGCGTCGGCATCCAGACGGTCCGGCACGAGATCAACCTCGCCCTCGGGACGGCGAACGCCGGCGACCTCAAGCAGTTCGTCGAGTTCTCTGACCAGCTCCTTATTTCATATAACGTCGGCCGGTCGATCGGGGACGCGCTCTGGTCGTTTGACAGCGACGTCGACAACCTCATCAGTACGAAGATTTCTCAGTTCCCGAACGTCTTGGCGGTCGAGCCGGACCACAACGATATTCCGAGAGTGCTCTTCTTCGGGTTCCTGCCGGGCAAGGACTATAGGCTCGCGCTTGCCGCGAACAAGACCAAGGTCGCCGGGTTCGATTACGGCTTCTACCTCGCGAACCAGTACCTCCCGCCTGACAAGCTCACGATGCCGACGACCACGAACCCGACAGACTTCGTGCTCTCCCTTCTGCCCGGTACGGGGCTCGAACCGTACCGGATCAACCGGGTGACGGCCTGGGGGACGGCGGCCATGCCTGCGCACCCGATCACCTTCACGGACACCACGACAAAACTTCAGGCCATCCAGGCCATCGCAGACGAGATCGGCTGGGTATTCTATACCAAGTGGCGGGACGCGGGCTCCACGGCCGGGTACGACGACCCCGACCCGACGAGGAGGATTCTGCGGGTCGAGGCCGAGAATTATGATCTGGGGGGTGAGGGCGTCGGGTATCATGACACCACGACCGGCAACAAGGGCGGGGCGTATCGGAGGGATAACGTCGACATCGAGTACTTCTCCGGACTGGGCTACAACGTCGGCTGGATTCGGGACGGGGAATGGTTGCGCTACACGATCGACGTCCCCCTGACGGCCACGTACGGCATGAAGTTCAGGGTCGCCGCGATGGGGACGGTATGCAATTTTGATGTCTATCTCGACGGGACGAAGGTCGGGCACATCGACACCCCCCGGACGGGCTCCTATAGCACCTTCGTCTGGACGGACCCGATCCCGGTCGCGTTTACTGAGGGCGAGCACCAGATCAAACTGATATTCTTCGGAAACATCGGTGCGGAGGAGAACGACAAGCACCAGAATTTAGCGTGCTTCGATCTGGTCCCCCCGGCGATCGAGAACCCGCTCGAAGCTCATTATATCCCGGCGGCGTACTTCGTGGACGAGACGACGATCGACACCCCCGGCGTCGGGCTCGATCTCCCCGCCCCGGCCACGATCTCCGCCCCGTCGACTACGCTCACAGGCGAAGTGACGTCGACCGAGAAGGCGGGGGAGGTCGTGAACCGGGTCCGGGTCCGGGGCCACACCACCTCGAACGTCTGGGTCGAGGGGATGGCCGAGCTCCCGGAAGTAACGGCGGGGGAGGTCCGGGCGATCGAGAGGAAGGAGATCATGCAGGGTGTGATCACCACGGAGGTCGTGCAGCAGCGAGCCGAGGACATCCTCTCCTACTACTCGCAGGAGACGCGAACCTATACGGCCTCGTTCACGCGACGGGCCGACCTGACCCTCTATCAGAAGATCCGGTTCATCGGGTATCAGAACATCCCCGAGGAGTGGCTGCGGATTACGAGCATCAGGTTCCAGGTCGGGCTCGCCAAGCTCGACGTCTCGATTACGGCCATGCCCGTGCAGCGCCTCTCGGCCCAGCGCCGGCTCGCGCGCGGCCTCTCCCCGGACCTCCCGAGTGAGACGGCGAACGTCGTGCAGCACGCGATCTCGCAGCTCCCGGACAATTACGTCGGGGCCGTAACCGCCGTCGATGGGACTTCGGTCACCGTCGCCCTGGAGCGCGGGGGGACGATGGTCATGCGGGGGGTCTAGGATGGCCGCGATCGGGGACAAGGGGATCGTTATGGCCGACAAGAACGGCGAACGGTATTTCGTCACGGTCCGGGCCTGCAAGGTCGGGGACACGGTCGTGGGGATTCCGATCGAGGGCGGGGGGCGGCTGGCCATGCCTCTCTCGCCGCTCCGAGTCGGGGATATTGTTCCCGCTATCCCGGTTTCGGGGGAGTACCTGGCGCTCCGGTCGGATGTCGGCCTGGTGCCGAAGCTCGTCTATTCCTTCGCGGAACACGGGACCTCTCTGGCATACGGGGGGGTCGATTACATCCGGTTCTCGCTCGACAGCGGCGCGACCTGGGAGGAGATCGAGATCTCCGGCACCGTCAAGGAGCTCGGGTTCAATTCGCTCGGTGTTCTGGCGATCAGCCTCTCGTCCTCCGCGAATATGCTCACCATCGACCTCACGACTCGCGTCCCGGCCGGCTTTCCCCCGACCTCGTCGTGTTCGCAGGTCGGCTCAGGGGTGTATTGCGATTCGAGATTTCCCAACGTTCTGTTCTCCTATGACCACTGCTGTCCGGTCGTTCAGGAGGTGTATAACCACCCAGGATATCGTATTAATGGGTTTCGTACGCTCCCAGGATATGGGGTGTGCCCTAGTGACTCGGGGGAGCCGACGATGGTGGCCTACGGCAACACATATTCTCGCGCGGAGGGGGTCATCGCCGGGGCGATCCAGGACGCGGAATCCGGCTCCGGACTCCCGACGCCAAAAACGATCTTCTATTCCTCAGAGGGAGTGTATTCGAACCTTAACGCCTATCGTGAAGACAATGTGTTCAGGAAGATATCCACATTCTCGTTCAAAAAGATG
>CAYLUL010000006.1:0-22692 GCA_964386835.1 uncultured Methanospirillum sp. | reverse complement strand
GATGCCTGGGTCGGAATGGTCAAGAACGGAGTGTCGTCCGTGCAGAAGGTGCCATTGCCACGGCCGTGATGTATATATCCTGACGAGGAAAGATTAGTATGTCAGCAATCCAGGAGGAGGAGATCAAGGCGGGAACCGCCCTGACCCCCTGCAAATCGAACGTGGTCCTCTACGGGCTGCGGTCGGGATGGAACCGGGACAAGCTCAAGTTCGACCCCCAGCAGATCCCCGTGAACCTGCCCGTCCGGGCGAAGCAGGAGATCCTGCGCGAGTACGCGCTCTATTCGGTCTGCTACGACCTCGGGGAGGGGGCACACCGATTCTGGAGGGTGCCGTATGTCAAGCGGCTCACACAGGTCCTCGTCGCTGCTGCCGTGCTGGCCCTGTTTGCGAAGCTCGGGGTCGACGCCTCGCTGCTGCCATCCGTGTGAGAAACATTTTTATACCTACGTGTAGACTTGAATGTAACGCGGGCAGTGCAGATTCGGGATACTTCTACTGACCGTTGAACCCCTTCCCGGATCGCTTTTTCTCCCTCGTCCTTCGACAGGCAGCGCAGACCGGGGATACTTCGTTCTCAAAACCCGGCGGCTGAACAACCGCCACCCCCTTCGGGGGCTTCTCTCCGGTCGTCCGATCTCCTGTCCGTCATCGTGGAACAGTAGCTCAGCGGTAGAGCGCCAAAAAACTTCGACCCCGCCCGTCCTCCCTTCGGGGCTGTGCAGGAGCCGAGTTCACCGATTTGTAATCGGGAGGCCCGAGGTTCGATTCCTCGCTGTTCCGTCCGGCTGTGCCGACGGCCCGTTCATCGGAAAAAAGCTCTGCGCCGAGTGGAGTGCCGGGTTCGTCCCCCTCTTAGAAATCTCCGGATGTCCGGGGGGTCCCCAGCCCTCCCGATTGTTTAGGCCCTTTTCTCGTAGAGCTCGCCCTTACAGGGCAGGGTATTGTCGATGCCCTTGGCCATGTAGGTCCGGACCTGGACTCGACAGAGGGTGCAGAAGTACCGCCGCCCGTAGGACGAGCCGGTCCTCTGGATGCAGGTTGTATTCGTGCAGGTCCGGCAGAGGGTCTCAGTCGGCACGGTCAGCACCCCAGGGTCGTCTGGTCTGGCGCGATGACCCGCACCGGCCCGCGCGGCCATGCCGGCTCGATCTCCAGGATCTGAGTTCCTGTATGCTGTTCGAGCCACCACGCGATGAGGCGGCGGTGGCAGAACTTCCCGGCCGCCTCCCAGCAGACCAGGATCGCACTCTCGCCGTAGAGGTCCAGGATCTCGAACGGGTCGAGCTTGTCGAGGACCTCCGCGTGATACGCCTCGGAATATGTGTAGGAATCGCCATGACGGGTATACTCCCTAAGCAGGTGCTCGGGCGGGGCTAGCTCCGGGGCGACCCGACCGGCGAACCAGTCGGGGGCAGCGCGCGCGACACTGACGGCCTCCGGCCTCTTCCCGGCCCTGGCGAAGGTGCTGGTATACATGGGGCCTCCTCCTTCTTTTTCCTGGTTGGTTTCTCCACGCGACTGACCGGGAACCGATCGCCCCGCATGATGCTATACCCGCACTCCGGGCAGACGAGCCCGACCGAAAGCCACGACCCGCCGTCCTGGGCGAGCCGCTTGATATAGCAGGCCTGCATGATCCCCTTGCCGCACTTGAGTTCCCCGGTTGAGAGTTTCTCCGGGTTCGCGCAAATCTGGGATCGCGCTCTGGCATTACCTGTCAGCATTATACTACAAAGTATACTTATGGGTATAAAAGAGTATCGTATGGGTTGTTTGTATTCATTGAAGAGGGGAAGGGAGGGGATTGGTAGGCTTCACTCGCTCTTCTCCGTCACCCCCTCGCGGACGATCGGGATGTCGACCATCGATCGGACGGCCTTCGCGTACTCTCCGTTCCCGATCCGACGAATCTGCTGCGCGAGCTCCTGTATCATGTCATTCTGCCGGGCCTCGCGCGGCTGCTCCTTGAATTGGTGGAGGCACCTCGTAATCCGCTCGATCACGATCGTTCTCCCGCCCTGCCTCGCGTCCCGCGCGCACATGGCCGGGGGGCGGCAGTAGACCGGGATGCCCGGCTTCGCCTGCTTCCGCTTCGTGACCGGCTTGCCGCAGAAGGCGCAGGGGTAGACGTAGACGTGCTCGGCCTTGATGACCTTGAGGGGCTTCGCCCGCTTGCGGACGTAGGCCGTGTCCCCGCTGAACGAGACCTCGTAGAGGGACGAGTTCGCCAGGTGTTGGAGGGCGCGGGCCATGTCAGAGCATCCCCGGAAGATGAATCCCCTGGGGGCATTTGCATTCAGTTTTCCAAAGCCGTGTCCTTCGAGACGGGTCCAGACAGACTCATCGAGGAAGTCGATCTTCTGTACGCCGGTGTGGTTGACTCCGTTGATCTTCATGGTGTCTTCTCCGTGGTGGGTGGGGGGATGATCTTGATCTCGCCGTTCTCGATTCTGACGATGTGGGGATAGGTCGAGTTCCAGTCCCCGTTGTCGGCATACTGCTTGGCCATCTGCATTGACTTCTTGTTGTCCACGATTGAACCTATCAGCCGCTCCTTGGCGACGTCGACGAGCAGGTTCAGCGTCATAGGGATTTGGACCTCTCGTCGTAGCGTTCCAGGAGGGCGGCGGCTTGCTGCCCGAGCCAGAACCCGAGCGCGCCGATCACGATCCCGAGGGTGAGGGAGAGGGGGTCCATCTCAGACCTCCGTGGCCTCACGCAGGGCCAGATCCTTCGCGTGGACGATCTCCAGCTTCGGCGCGACGAACAGGGCCTTCTCAGCCATCGCGTTCGCGTTGTCGCGGGTCTGGTTTGAGATCTTGGAGGAATGGGTCGTCCAGTGGGTGATCGCCTGATAGATCTCCCAGTTGGTCGTGATCAGGGGGATCTGCGGCATCTCGTCCGGGAGGGTTGTCCGCCCGACGATCGCGGCGACGGTCGCCTCCAGGTCGGCCGGTTTCTCGAACCGCACTTCCCGGTGCATGACCCCATCGATCATCTCCTGGAGCCCGACGATGTTGTCCGTGACGGCCGTCACATAGTCGTGCGCGATCGTCCTGATCCGCTCGGTCCAGTTCCCGACGTGATACATATTAATCTTCCCGCCGGGGATGGCCTTGCCGAGATAGTTCCCGTTCGCGCAGACCTTCCGCCAGAGGTAGACGTCCGCCCGGAAGCCGTTCGACTTGTCGACCGAGTTCACGAACCGGAACCCGAGGCTCAGGCCGTCCCGTGAAACGTCGTCCGCGAGGGTTACCTCGGGGAACAGCATCTCCAGCCGGACGATGTTCCGGTCGTTCTCGATCCGGTAGATCGCGTCGTCCGCGAACCCGGTGCGCTGGATGCCGTCGAGCACAGCCTCGACCATGTCCTGGTGCTGAAGGAGGGAGTAGCCCGGCGAGACGGTCGCCGCGATCCGGCCCGTGCCGAGGTTCAGGACGGCCTGCCGGTCCCGGTATTGTTGGAGCCCCGTGGGGTCTTGCACCGGGACGTTCTCTTTCCGGTCCCAGACGAGGTCCGTCTGTCCCCAGGTCTGATCGTAGAGCAGGGGGATAATCTTCGCGCGGTCAAGGCCGGTCGCCTGACCGGCTGCATCTGCATAGGAAACCATCTGCTTGAGGTTTCCCCGGAATGACTGTTTTTGTGCCATATCTATACCTCGATAAGTCGTCTTGGGCCGATGGTCCTCAGCCCCTCCGATGTGGGTGCTCCCCCGCCGACCATGCGCGAGATCATCGCCCCTTTTCTCGTCCCCGCTATCACGCCGAGCAGCTGCGCGAGGGGGAGGGTGAACCACGACATCTTTTCCACATAGACGAAGACCGCCGCCTTCGCCCGAACGTCGATGACCGCCGCGTCCCGGAACTCGATCTCCTCCGAGTTGCCCGGCGGAAACCAGAGGGCCTTGAGCGGGAGCGGGCAGGTGCCGAACTCGGGGAGGGCGTCGGCCTCCAGCCAGAGGCGGCCGAACCCGTCCCCCTCGAACCTGATGGCGGCGTGCTCCCGGCGCGCCGACCCGACACGCTCCAGGGCCATATTCAGTATCCCCGTGCGAGCAGGAAGAACCCCTCGCTCAGCTGCGTCTCGACCCGGCGCTTGGTCTCGGCCTCGTCGGCGTTGCGCTGCATGGCGCGGTCGAGCCAGTCGTCGGCCACGGGGGCCTGACCGAACAGGTGAGCGAGGAGGGCCATCGTTCAGGCCTCCTCTGCCCGGAGGTTGCGCGCGATCACGGCATCGTCCAGGATCCCCTGATAGACCGCCTCGTCCTCGACCGTGAGGAGGACTTCGACGATCCCGACTCCGTCCGAGTCCGAGGTGTCCCCGGCCCACTCGTTGGCTTCCGCGAACATCTCCGCGTCGACCCATGAGTGAGTGCTGTGTTTCTCGGTCCCGTCGTGCTTCCGGTAGGCCGTCCGAATCAGCCGGTAGGGGAGGGCCATCAGAGTGCCCTCCCGCCGAACGTCTTCGGCATGTCACGGATGACACAGCGGGGCCTTCGGAGGCGGTATCCATCGGTGATCTGCCCGCAGGATTCGCACTGATAACGATCGTTGTTGAGAGAGTGCCAGTAGGGCCTCTCCTCCCCGCACTCAGGGCATTGACCCCGCATTAGAGCCCCCCGACCAGTTTCCTCAGCTCATCTGCAACCGACTCCAGGTGCTCGTCCTGCTCGTAGCGGTCGAGGTCCTGCGCGAACCCGCTGCCCTCCTGATAGAGGACTCTGACGGCTCGGCCTTCGCGCCGGGCCTTGAGAAGGGCCGCCGCCACGAAGACGAACTCTGTTCCCGAGGCGAGGACATCCCCGCTTTCCACGACATCGAATTGTGCCATTTTCTTCCTTCCTGAGGAGTTACTTCCTCTATATAGTAAGTATACTTGAGAGGATAAATAACTTACTAAACGCTCCTGGTAAAGGGCTGATTGACCGCCCGGTAGAGGTCCAGGATGTCCAGGTCCGTCGTGATCAGGCGAGCGACCGCTGCCGAGCTCGGGGCCGTGAGGGCTTCTTCGAGCAGGGCGGCGTTCCGTTCGGCCAGACCGGGGAGCAGAGCAACAATCGACCGCCACGCCTGCCCGTCCCCGATCTCGTCGAGGTGACAGGGCTTCATCGGATACTGCGTATATGGGCAGTGGCGACCGGTCGGGTCGTCCAGCAGACAGGAGGCCGGGATTGTATGGATAGCGAACGGGCAGGCATGGGCCGCATACTGCATCCGAGCATAGAGGAGATCGCTCAGGAACAGCATCTTCCCCGCATCCACCCGATCGTCGTGAGCAGGGGCGTTCATCGCCCCTCCATGTAGCTCTTCCGGTCGGCCTGGAGATACTTGAGCAGATCGAGGGCCTGGGCCCGGGCCGTGATCTCATCGCGGGCGAACATATACCGAATCACCACCGGGTACGCTGCCGAAGCCCCACGGGTACGGATGTAGACCTCGACACCCCAGTTCGAGCTCAGCTTCGACTGTTCGACCCGTGCGAAGAGGATTCGCATCCCGCAGAGGGGGTCGACGCAGGCCGCGACGAATCCGGGGTCCTCTACCGGGACGATCTCGCGCTGAAGGGCCGGGGTCATGTCCCCTCCTTCGCCTTCGCCTTCAGCTCGCACTCGAAGCCCGCCTCGGAGACGAGCCCGGCGATCGAGTAGAGGTGCCGAAGGGTCTCGTCCTCCTCGCCGTTCTCGTCCCGCCCGCCGTACTCGGCTTCGAGTATCCGGATGATCTCGTTGATCTTCGGGTTGAGGTTCTCCAGGTAGCGCCCGATGGCCCGGAGCTTGCGGGGGGTGACCATTCAGGCCACCTCTTCCGCCTTCATCGCTTCCCGGATGTGGGCGAGGAGCCGATCTCGGTCGAGCTCGCACCGGAGCCCGTTGGAGACACAGAAGTAGCTCGTCTCCAGCCCCTTCCGAACCCGGTCGGAGACCTTCGGGATGACTCGCGGGGATACGATGAGCTCGAATCCGTATGCGAGGTCGTCCGCGAGGTCCGCGTCGAGCTGGGCAAGTGCCGCCGGAACATCCCAGGAGAAGACCTTGAGGACTTGCATGACTCGGCATCCGGCTCCAGGCATGTTCGGGCCGCGCACGACGCTATACCCGACCGTCACGACATAGCGGGGGTGACAGACCATCGAGAGGAGATAGTTGCCCATGTCAAGCGACCAGCGGGTGTGTTCCCGACCGTTCGCGTCGACAATCTTCTCTTCTCCGACGGGGCGCTCACCGGGGTATGCCGGAGCCCTGGAGAACGTTCCGGGGATGAAGGGGGCCATTCGGGCCTTCGACTGAACTTCGGTCGCCGGGTTCTGCATCTGTGTTGCCATTTTCTTCCTTCCTGAGGAATTTACTTCCTCTATACATAAGTATACTCGTAAGTATAAATAACTTACGTTAAGGCCAGCCAGGCAAGCCCGAACGTGAGGAACGCGAACAAGATGAGCTGCGCCAGCCCGAAGACCCGGCCGAACCGATTGGGCTGGACTTCCCGCGAGGGGGGCAGCGGTCTCATTTCGTCACCAGCCGGCAGAGCTGGTCGTTCGCACGGTCGAGCTCGTTCTGGTCGCCCTCATCCCCCGGCCCATACCCGAGCTCCCATCGCTCCAGCCAATCGTCGGCGAAGAGCCTGACGATCGACTTATCGGCCCGGTCTGGTTCGTTCCGCTCGGCCATGTCCCAGAGATAGCGATAGGCTTCTGATCGGCCCATGATCGGGTGGTTGTGCCCCTGCCGGGTTCTCAGCACCGAGAGGGTCCGAACCCCGGACCCGGCCGACCGGTACCAGAGCAGGGCGTCGATGAACTCCAGCCAGGCCCGGTCGATCACCTGAAGCAGGTCCGGGTATTGAAGCGCCGCGATGGCCTCCTTGTAGGTCGCGTATTCATGCGGGAAGAGGGCGGTCATGGCCTCGTCCACCTGGAGGGTTCTCATCGGCACTCCTCCTCGATATGCCCCCGGAGCCAGGCGAGATAGCCCTCCTGGGCGGCTGGGTCTATTCTGAAGTTCATCTGCACCATGTTCAACCTCAGGAACAGCAGGCCTGCGCGAACGATCAGGTAGTCGTCCGTCAGGTCCATCAGCACCCCCTCCTGGAGGGTTCGCAGGGGGGTCAGTTTCTCCAGGAAGTCGTCCTCGTTCTCGGACCAGAAGGCCGGGTTGCACATCTGCTGCTGGAGGAGGCCTGCGATCACGGTCTGGTCCCCGGCCCGATAGAGATCGTGCAGGGAGATGTAGCGATCGCTGATGAGGGTCAGCTGCTGCCGGATGGTCAGGTCCCGTTCGGCCGCGATCAGGTTCGTCAGGATCGCCCACGGGACGCCGTGCGTGGCGAGCTGATGATCAAAGATGGCGAGCGGGGGATTGGGGTCGTTCTTCATAGGGATCACCGAAAAGATAGGGGATTAAGCCCCCGTAATCTCGTCCAGAATCTCGTCCAGGGTCTCGACCTGGAACGGGAAGTCCCCGACGAGGCACCGCCCCTTCTCGTCACAGGTCCAGATCGGATAGGACGAGTGCATATTCACGTCGTTCTCGTAGGCCCCGGCGATCGGGAGCGCGGTCAGGTCGATCTCGTCGTCGAGCTTCTTGCCAAGGCCTTCCTCATCGAGGGCCGTCTTGAGCTCTGTGAGCACGGCTTGGAGATCGAAGACGTCGCGGCAGTCCCAGGTCTGCACCTGGATTCTCAGGGATCTGATGGTGTCGGTCATGATGCTTCCTTCCATAATGTGGGGGGGCCGGGTCAGGCCTCCAGTTCAATCAGGGTCGCGTGTCTGGACCTGAGAACTTTGAGGATGTCTTCGAGCCGGGCGATCTCGGCTGCGAGTTCTTCTGCGTTTCCGACCATCTCGAAGCCGAGGCGGTGGAGTTTCACGTTCACATCCGCGATGATATCGTCGTGCGTCTGGTGTGCCATTTTCTTCCTTCCTGGGGGACTTAGTTCCCCATAACTAAGTATACTTCTGAGTATAAATAACTTACTATTTGCATTTCCACCCAAAAACAAAAACAAAGAGTGTGGGCAGGGTTCGGCCAATCGGCCCTGGAGAATCGAGAGCGGTCCATAGTAACCCCCGGCAGTCATCGAGATCCCATGTTATACGGACTTGGTACTCTTCGCTCTGGACTTCTTTTGCTCGGGCTCGCATCCCGGCACCCAGAGGTCCGGTGTTGACCAGAGCACGAGGCTCAAATCGGGATATTTGTATTCAAACAGCTTTTGCTTGATCCTGAACATCTCGGTCAGATACCCCTTGCTGCCCTTGACGTCGACGATCACCTGAGAGCCGTCGGGATAGGTTAGCCTGAAGTCGGCGATGTATTTGATCCCCCGCCATGTCCGGCCGTTCTTTTTAAACGTCGGCTGGAGGACGTATTCGGGCTGGAGCTCGATCATGGTCAGCAGGCCGTTCCGCCGAGCCTCCAAAGCGAGGAGAAAAAACTGCCCCTCGGCCTTCGAGTCGAACTCGACCCCGTTGATCGTGACCTTGCGGTTGTGATATTTTGCAGGCTTCTTCTTGCCCTCGACCTTCCGCAGCCGAGACCGCAGGGCCGTTACCCTCGACGCCATTAGAATGAGAAAGAAGTCTGGATAAAAAAAGGGGTGGGTTTAGAGGAAGATGAGCCAGGGGGGGCTGGCCGGGTTGATCATCGGATCTCTCCGTCAATCGAGCCGTCGATGTTGTATCGAGTCCGGTCTTTCAGCTCCTGGCGCTTCCCCTCCGACCAGCCGGCCACGTCGGCCAGGTACCCGGTGACCCTCGATATCTGCACCACGTCATGGCAGCCGCAGGTCGGGCAGACGGCCTTGCCGCAGAGAGGACAGTACTTCGTCGTGGCCTGATGGGTCTCGGCGCAGTGGCAGATCCTATCCAGCTCGCACTGGTGTTCGACGCTCTCCCCGCACCCGGGGCAGTTTCCGTTTATCAGGTCATTCTCGTCAATGCTGAGAATGTTGCAGCGGCGGCAGAGGTACTTCATGATGATTGCTCCTTCTTCTTCTGGGCGCGATATTTCGCAACGACCCTGTTGATCGTCGCCTTGCTCACCCCGTATCGCACTCCGATGTCAGGGGCGGAGAGCCGCGCAGGGCCGGAGATCAGGCGCATAATCTCGGCAACCTGCTCCTCGGTCGGCCTGAAGGGGGTCGGCCCGCGCTTCGGAATCCCCTTGCGGTTGAGCAGAGCCGAGAGCCGTTCGACCGAATACCCGTATTTCCGGGCCACGCTCTCGATCGAGGCCCCCTCCCGGTACTCAGCGAGCATCTGCTCCTCCTCCTGGAGGTAGGCCGTGATCGCCGGGGCGGAGATCATGATCGCCACCCGAATCCCATCCTCTTGAACGCCTCGTAGATCCCGCCCTTACCACGGAGAGAGGTAGGGAATGCGCGCTTGTAGAGGGTCACTGCCTCGGCCGGGGATCTCGCCTCCTTGATGGCCGCGATCTCCTCGGGCCGCCAGCCCGTGCCCGGCGCGCCGAGGGGGATCGAGGGATCGATCCTCGCCCAGACCGGCAGCTTGCCCGGCTTCGTCCTGACCACTCTGGATCGGTGCTGGCGCTGCTCGGGCGGGACCGTCCGTCGCCACCGGCACCGAATCGCCTCGATGGACCGGGGGGAGTCCGGGAACGCTTCTCGATATAGGACATATGCCTCGTGCGACGTTCTGCCCTTCTGGATCACGGCGTCCTCCCCCAGGGTATAGGCTCTGACGACCTGATCGACGACCTCGGGCCGCCTGGAGTAGATCGGGTCGAACTGACGCTGGCCCTGCTGCCGGATGGCGAGCGCCGTCCCGAGCGAGACGGTCTGCACCGTGCCGGGCAGCTGGAGGTTCTGCCGGAGGTCGAGCACCTCACTCATCGCGCACCCGCTCCCAGACGATCATCCCATTGCCGTCACGCTTCGTCTTCCGTTCTGATTTCGCCATCAGCCTCCCCTCCTCGCGACGAAGGCCCAGGCAGGCCGGGCGACCGGGCGGTAGAACAGGACCGTCCGCTTCTTCCGGAACCAGCGGGTCGGGGCAGCGATCGCCAGGACCTTCTGCCTCCACTTCCGCAGGGATATGAATACGGTGACGACGATCGCCCGAACCGCGCCCCAGATTGATTGAATGGCCTCGGCCATCGCGGCCCATGCTTCCTTCATCGCTGCGACTGCTGCATCTGCATCCATAGGTATGCCTCCCGAAATCGATTGATGGCCCAGCGCACCGAGGGTTTTTGAGAACTCCGGGGCGTGGCCACGGCCTTGTCCGAGGCCTGCGTGACGTCCCGGACGATGTCCATATTGCAGTACTCCAGGCCCTTGAGCGCCTTGTTGATCGTTGACTGTCGGTAGCGCGGGGCCATGTAGGTGACCAGGATCACGCGATCACTCTCCGGCACCTCGGGCATCACTCCCTCCGCCGAGATTCAGCCTCCTCCAGGCCGGAGACTGCCGGGCCTGCTGCTTCACGCGCTCCCGCTCCTCCCGGATCTCGGTCGTCAGCCAGAGGGCGACCCTCCGTTCGAAGGGCGTCATGTTGGCGACGAGGTTCGTATCGAGGTCCCGGCCTTCGGCACAGGTCACGGCCCAGAGCACCTTATCGATCCGGGCCTGGAGGATATCCAGGTAGATCTCGACCTCGTCCGGGGTCCGGTCGTCGAGCGAGAACTTCAAGAAGTCTGGTTTGGAGAGGTTCCTGCCGCTATCGCGCTCGCTCGAATGATAGAGCAGGAGCATATCGTCCGTCGGACGATTGATGAACGCGGTCAGCTCGGCAAACGAGTCAGCGCCGTTTTGCATCTCTCGCCCTCGTGTCGGCCTGATAGACCAGCATGAGCACGAGATCCTTCATCGCCTTGCCGACTTCGACATCATAACAATTGTCGAATATGTCGTCGGTCCCAGGAGCATCGCGCAGGAGCTTGCGGGCCTCTGCGGCCATGAATAGGATCTCGTCTCCGTTCTCACGACGCTCCTGAGCACTGGCTTGATAGAACTTCTTATATACATTTGAAGCCCTATCTGGTGTGAGCAGTCGTTCCAAAGCTGTCTCTATGAGGGGGGCGCCGACTTCCCGATCTTCGTCCTCCTCTTCTACGATTCCTGCGTCGTCGTCATCTACTCCAATCGCCTCTGCACGGTCGTCGTCATCGACCCCGATCGCTTCCTCGCCCTTGGCGGCGAGCTCCAGTCGCCGGCGGGTCGACCCCTCGGCCATGATCTCTTTCACCTCGCCGGCCTGCTTCCGCACGGTCGGTAGTTCGAGGGACAGGTCTCGCAGTGCCGCCATCTCCTCCTGCTTGACCTCAAGGTAGTCCGCCAGGAGCTCCGGGTCCAGCCGGGGATGATTGGATCTGCAGTCGACCTCGACGGCCACGGAGACGCCGAGGGCGTAGATATGAGGATGGCCGAGGCCGAGCTCGTCGACGATCTGCTTCTCCAACCGTTCGACCTTCTGCGAGACGATCACCGGATCTCGGTATTTACGAGCACGACCCATGCCGCTCGTCCCTCCGATCGAGCTCGACCTTCAGCGCGGCCGTCAGGAGCCGCGAGAAGTTGATCTCTCGTTTTCGAGCTCTCTCATACAGCCGCGACGGGATCTTAACCGTCGTGACGTTATGTTCGACCCCGTCTTTGTCCACGTAAATCGTTGCCATTGGTGGTTTCTCTCTACAATTTACTATTTGTCCTTATCACTTATATTTATTACTAAACGAAATCTGGAGTAAAGTTTACGAAATCCCATAAGGCCGGATAGGTGCTCATTCTGAAAGCGAGCCGCTATTAGTTTTATTTTTAATAAAAATAGTTACCCTCTCTCTCTCTCTCTCTCTCTCTCTCTCTAAAAAAAGAAAGCTAGTACTAGTAAAGAAAAATAAACTTTACTTTACTTTATTTTATTTTTTGAACGGAGGTCCTCGAAATCGAGAATAAAGTAAAGTAAAGTTTATTTTATTTTTTCAGAGGAGAGATCGGAAATCCTGAGAAGATGGAAGGAAGGTAGAGAGGAGGAGAGAGCTCCCGTTCTCTCTCCTCAAACGAGGACTTGAGGGGACCAGATGCAGATGATCCACCGGAGTTGACCCATGACACGTTATGGCAAAACGTCGTTCCGATCCGACGACAGGCTGCTGTCTCCTGCCGACACTATAACGTTTATTCTGAGATGTTTAAACCTTTTTAAAGCGGGATGTATATCTCTCGACCGCCATCACTTTCAGGATGGATTCTCTCGCCCGGCGTTCGCCCTCGATGGACCGTCTGGCACGGCTCACCGAGGTGATCGCGCGCCAGGAGGCCGAGAAAGAATCGCTCTACCAGGAGGCCGTTCTGAACGAGCGGCGGTATAGGTTAGCTATGGAACTCGCCCCGATCGGGATGCTGCTGGTGGTCGATCGAGTCGTGCATACGCTCAACCGACGCATGGCCGAGATCACCGGGTATGCCCCCGAGGAGCTGGTCGGGCAGTCAACCATGATCCTCTATCCGACCCTCAGGGACTGGCTCGCGGTCGAGAACTTCACGGCGGACGGCCATCATCACCCGGTCAGGATTCGACGGAAGGATGGGCGCATCATCGACTGCTCCATGCAGGTCGTGATCGTCGATGGCCCAAACCGGGAATGGATCGCGGCCTACTATTTGTCAGAGAACTGCGGGGGGCAGCATGGATGATGAGCCGGATAACTCGTGGGGGTCGTGGGCGCATTGTATCTTCGCGCAGCTCGAAACCCTGGACCGCTGGGTCCGGGACCTGCGGGACGAGAACAAGGTCCTCTGGGACGAGATCGCGGTCCTGAAAGAACGGGTCGAGACATACGAGAAATCCCGGATTGCCGAGGACGGCAAGCAGAAGATTCAGGTCGTGTCGATCAAAAAGGATGTGAAGGCCATAGCGAAATCAACGTCGGGGAAGTGGGGAGCCCTCTCTGGCAGTGGCGGGGCGATGGCCGTCGAGACGATCCTGATCATCGTTCGCTACCTCTTCGGGCGGTAGGGACCGGCGCTTCACCAACCCCACCATGAACGCCGAGGTCAGCCGCTCTGGATCGTCCTCGTGCCGGTTGTGATGGGCTCTGATCAGGTGGCAGAGGTCGCCGGTCTTGTAGGCGAGATTCTTGAACCGCTGCCGTTCCTTCTTCCGATCCATCATTCGGGCACCTCCCCCTCGATCAGCCGGCAGCCATACTCGGGGGCGCCATTGGTCCCGCCGACGACCTTCCATGCTTCGCACCCCTCGCGCTGGCATTGGATGAATGGATATTCGGGGTTATCGGACGACATGAACGGGCAGATAGTCATAGCGGTCCTCCAGTTGTCTGATGTGACGGGCGATCGGCCTCAACCAACTCCCCGCAGTTCAGGCACGGTCGCGGCTCGAATATTATGGTGTAGGCGGGCGGTCTCGTGTCGGTCATTCTCGCGCCGCACTTCGGACATATATACCGTGTGGTCATCCCCCGTGTCCCTCCTTCAGGGAGACTCTCATGCCCGTCCCCCACCTGAAAATCACAGAGGTTGGCGTCGCGACCGCTTCTTCGCCGTACTCGATCCCGCTTGTGTCCTGGTAGCGGGAGGTTGATCGGCCTTTGCGGGAGATGCGTTCAGACTCCGCGATCAGCGTCTCGTCGGTCATACCTTGCTCCTGGGGATCATCTCATCAAGATCCGCCCGGTCGCCCTCTGGGTCGGCACCATTCGACATCTGGATCATCAGCTCAATAAACGCCTCTCGGGAGATCGGGAACTCGTACCCGCCATCTGCAACGGCGTAGAAGAGGACCTCGCCTGTCTCTGGGTTCTCTGTATACATTACCTCTCGTAGGTTAGATTCAAAGTCGATACAGTGGCCGTCCTCGGTTGATTCGTCGCGGGTAACGCGCGCCACGATGGTCTTTCCTGGCTTGGCGTCACCGGGCGTGAGGGCGAACGTCGGGGGGCCTCCCGGCACCGGGCCGAACAGGGGCATGTCGATATCAGTTGCCGCGATCCGTGTCGTCAGTTCGATCGGCCCGAACCGGATCGTCTTCTTGTCATGTCGGGGGGGCGCACGGGCCGAGGTAAAGGTCGCCTCAACATCGCCAAAAATCGCCCCGTTGTTCTCAATCGTGCCCTTTCCAAAATGATAATGGCTCATTTCCATTCACCTATTCGAATACACCCGTCTTCAATCTGTCGCACCATACTCCCATCTGTCGCGGGATGTCGCGCGACATGCTTTCACGAGACCACCCCCGGCCGTTCCGTGAGGTCCGCACGATGTCGGCAATCTGCTCCAGCATCAGATCGCACCCCGTCGGGCGAAGAGCGCCCGCCAGCCTTTCGGGCTCTCGGCGGCCTTGGCAAGCTCGGCATCCGCCTGGGCGAGGCGTTCCGTCAGGGCGGCGATGGTTTCCTCCATCGTACGGATCTGCCGGTTCCGCTCCCCTGCTACTCGCTCGACCTCGGCGCTCCGGGCCTCCAGGGTCGTGACCGTCTCTCGGAGACTATAGATCGTCTGGGCCTGAGCGTCGCGGGCCTTTCCGAGGTCAATGACCTGGGCTGCGAGGGCGTCCCGCTCTTTTCTCACAGACTCGCTCTGGTCAAAGTACTGTAGATCTGGGGCCGGATCGGACTCCGGTTCAGGTTCCGGTCTGTTCAGGTCCTGTAGGGAGAGGATATCCTTACCGAGGACTCGTACCCGAGATCTGTTGGATACCGTTACTCTCTGGGAGGGGATCTCATTCCGCTGGGACATTCCGTAGAGTTTCGCATAGGTTATGCCAGCCAGATCAGCGGCCTCCGGGAGCCAATAGGTTTTTTCGGGATCGATACGGCCCAGGGCTGTTGGGGCCTGGGGGGTCGGATTGGTTTCTGCCACAAGGTGGGCTTCCAGATCTTTCTTGTGGAGATACCACCTCCCGATATAATTCCCCTCGGCATCCTTTCTCCGCTTGATGCGGATGGCCCCGGATCGAGCAAGGTCTTGGAGGGATTCCGGTGAGATCTTATACCTGAGGCTCCCCGACACGGTATCGATATATCCGGGCGGGTTCTTGGGAAGGCGACCTTTTTTTCGAAGGAGGCTCCCCCGACAATTCACTGCATCTGCCGTCTTTCCAACCATACCTCCGATCTCCGTGAGGGAGCAGTCCCACCACTGACCGATCAGAATCCGATCCTGTGCCCTAGTCCAGGCATGTCCGAGGTTCTCTTTTGTCACCTTTACCACCTTTCTGCATTCTTCTATGATCTGCGCTCCCTCATACCGCACCTTCTGGTTCGCCATCCAGATGTCACATGACCGCTGCGAGATCCCGCGACCGGGGATCTCCGAGGCGATCACGTCCTGTTCGAGGAGCTTGAATACTCGTTCGATCGGCTCGTCGAGATAGGCAACTGCCTCCCCGACCGTCATCCAGTGATCCCTTTCCATGCGTCAGCTCCCCTCGATAATCTCGCTGACCTTCTTCCGCTCGGCCTTCTTGACATCCTCCTTCTCGCGGGCGGCCTCGTTCGCCTGCCACTGGTCGACAATGACATCATAATCGTCCTCTAGCTCGGCCGACTCCCAGACATACCGGAGGAACCGCTTGAGGTCGGCTTCCTTCAGGTCGACCGTGCGATCCGTCTGCAGGATCGGTCCTGAGGGGTGGCCGCTTGGGGGATGGAACTCCAGGCAGTATCCGGTCCCGATGGCCGTGCAGTCGTTTCGAGGGATGATGGCGAACGTCCGGTGCAGGTCGATCGTCAGGGTCGGCCCGGCCTGGGAACGATAGGTAAGAGGGAGGATCATCTCAGGTCCTCCACTCGATATCCGAGACCCTGTCGCCGCGCCGGGCGAAGGACTCGCGCATCCGGATTAGGTCGGCCCGTGCGAGCTCGACGGCCCGCTCGAGGGTGTCGGTGTGCCCGGTCGTCTTGTAGGTGTCCCACCCGACAAGGTACCGGAACGGGGCCGCGTCGGAGACCTCCGCGACGATATCGACCCGGTGGACCTCGTAGTTGATCCCGCGTGCCATGACGTGGAACCTGCCGATTATGCTCTCAGCGATTGTGGTTTGCATCTGTGTTTCCTTCCTGGGGAATGTAATTCCCCTAACTAAAGTATACTGCTAAATATAAATAACTTACGGTTTAGCCCGTGCCCGGCAGATCCTGGCCCGGACGAGGAACGGATAGCCGGTCCCGCCGCAGACCGGGCACCGGACGATCCCCTGCGGCCCCATCGGCTCGACCTTCCCGGTCCCGCCGCACCGCTCGCAGAGCTCGGCCATCAGTACCGCCGCCTCTGGTCGGTCTGCGGAGCAACGAGCACCTTGATCGGCCTCGGGTCGCAGCGCCGATAATGGGCGTGCAGGGATTCATACGCGATCTGGACGGAGCCGTGCGACTCGCTGCCGGGAATCCCCAACAGGATCATCTTCCCCGAGGTCGATCGTCGAGCAAGGCCGGACGGGTCGAACTCGTCGTCGAACCGATAGATCTGGGCGGCCGTGCCCTCGTCGATCAGGGCCTCGATCGCGGCCGGCGCGATTGCATAGCGACCCATCATCGGCCCATTCGTCACCGAGATCAAAAGCCCGGTCCCGACCGTCATCCGCCGGGCATACCCGACCTGCTGCCACTTCCCCATGATTATCCTAAAAGTATGTTCGTGGATATCCATACCTTACGTTCGCGGGCCGGGAGTGCTCAGAGCGGCTCCGGCATCCGGGCATACAGCTCGGCACAGGGGGCATATTCTTCCTCCGTGATCTCCTGCCGGCGCTTGCCCGTCCGCTGGCAGATCCCGTTCTCGACGTCCGGACATCCGTTGCACCACGCGAAAAAGGTGGGGTTGCAGAATCGGTCTGCGGGGAAGTGCATCAGTTCTTATCCTCCAGGATCGCGTTGATGTCCTCGATCGTGAACCCGAGGTCTTCGAGCTGCCCGAGCTGCTTGAACCACACCTTGAAGTCCTCGGTCAGCCGCTCGCTCTTGCCGTTCGTCTGCTCCAACTCGGTCAGCGAGTTATGATAGACGATCCCGGCCGTAATGACAATCTCCTCGAACTTGTCCCGGAGGTCGGTCTCGGTGTAGGTCTCTCTGTAAACGTCGTAGATCGTGAGGGTTGCGCGGGCCATCCGCTTCTTTCCGCAGGTCGCCCAGATCATGACCTTGCGCGTGTTCAGACCGAACTCGTTAAGTCGCACCGGTCGGGCCGAGGCCGTGACGGTCAGGGTGTCGCCGTTCTTCATCGGGACTTTGATTGTGCTGATCTCGTTCTGCATCGTTCTCTTCCTTCCTGGGGGACTTAATTCCCCTATAAATAAGTATACTCGTAAGTATAAATAACTTACGGCGATGGAAAAAAGGGGGGGCTACTGCTCTTCAACCAGGAACCTCGTCTGGGGGTCGCCTTTCGCGGTCCACTCTTCGAGCGAGCGGATCGTGCCGCACCCCAGGCACTCGACGCGAACGACCTCCTCCGGCCCCGTCTGACCCCAGACCGGCCTGAACCTCTCCTCCCGGCAGTCCGGGCAGGCACGGGTCGTCTGCTTGACCTCCGTGATCGAATATGTCTCGTGAATCGATAGACACGTGGGCAGTTCGGGAAGAAGGGGGTTCATCAGTCATCCTCCGGGGCCATGATTGTCAGGACCGGCTCGGCCTCGTCCCCCGGCCCGATGTGGAGAATTAACCGATGATTCTTCCGGCCGAGCTTGACCATGAAGTAGACCCGAGGATCGTGCGAGCCGCGCTTGACCGCCATCCGCGAGGCGAGGCTGGCCAGGAACAGCACGTCCCAGAGCCGGCCGGTATAGTCCTGGCAGGAGCTCTTCTGCGGTGTGCAGAGGGCGTGGACCGTCCGGGTGATCGCGGTCGGCAGGCGGAACCCGGCCTGCTTGGCCAGATCAGACACGTCGACGAGCTCGCCGTCCTCCAGGGCCTGGGCGCGGGAGTAGGAGGAGATGACCTCCCCGAAGACCTCGGTCATGGACGCCATCGCTCAGGCCTCCCGGATTCTGTAGGCCCCGACCCGGTTCCCGTTCTCGTCCCGGATGAACCCTGCGGTCACGCCCGCCCGGTTTATCTTCAGGGCGACCTCCTGGAGGGCCCGCGTGATATCCTCGGTTGTCTCCATCCCGGCATTCCCGAGCGTAAGCTCCAGTTCGAAGCGGGCCATCTCAGATCACCCCATTATAGAGGTTATCGTAAATCTTCTTCGAAGCTTGCGAAACAGGCTCCTTAAACCCTCCATAATTTATCCAGAGGCCGAGCCGCCGGGCGAGGTCCCCAGTATACATAAATGCGTCGAACCTGCCCTCCGGGGTAAATGGGAACTCGCGCTTGACGTCTTGGTATTTCTTCGGGTACTGGACCTTCCCCCGAATCGGCTCGTATATGGCCTCGACCGGAACCCGGCGGACCATAACAACGAAGCGATCGGTCTTCCTTGAAAGAAGAATAATGTCCTGGGTCTGAGCCATTCTCAGAACCCCCGCTGGTTGAGCTCGTCTGCGATCACTTCGAGGACTGCCGCCGCCGCAAAGTACCCAACCATGACGGGCATGTTGCTCGGGGTGCAGGCCTGGATAACGGTCTTGATCTGATTCTTGGTTGCCATTTTCTTCCTTCCTAGGGAACACAGTTCCCCATAATTAAGTATACTCGTAAGTATAAATAACTTACGGTATGGGGTAAAAAGGACCGGGGGCGAAGAAATGCAACAGAGAAAAGAGGGATGCCGGGGGGCCGTGCCCCATTCGTGGGAAGGAAGGGTCACGAATGGAGGTCGACGAGCACCATCAGGTACTCGGGCCCCTTCGCCAGCACCCGCTCCATCCGCTCACCCCACGGCCGGGGATCATCGCGGGGCATCTCATACCAGCCCTCGTCCTCGGTCAGGATCAGGGGGGTCGAGAACCCGCCGGCAGCAAGGTATCGCTCCTTCGTGCCGTACGTCTCCAGAAGGTCTTTCCCGAGGAAGTTCATCTCCTCAACCTCGACGAACCTCGCCCAGGCATCGGCCCGGGTCTTCAGGTCGAGCGCGTTCGTCTTATCCCAATCAACGTCCCCGAGCAGGACCGCATCCCGGCCGCCGTCCTCGTAAGGGTCGAACGCGACCTGCCAAGAGAGGGTCCCCTTCAGCCCGACCTTTCCGGCCTTTGGGTAGAGCTGCCCCGGCCACCGCCCGCCGACCTGCCACCAGTCCCAGGTTCCTCGATGGTTCGCGGTCGCGTAGACGTCCCCATTTTCCCGGACCCGGTAGCGATCGACGCCGAACAGGTCGTCGAGCTGCTCCTGAACGGTCAGGCCCTCGGCGAGCAGGTCGGCATAGGGCGCGATCCAGGCCGAGACTTCAGCCGCCGGCTTGAACAGGTAGGGGTCGAGCTCCAAGGCCATGTCATAGGGCGCGAGGATCTCCTCGATCGCCGCCCGCCACCCTTTTTCAGACTCGATCGGGGCAGTGTCAATGAGCACGATCGCCGCCGTGTGCATCTAGGTCACCTCGTCGAAGGCAACCTCATCGGTCTCGTCGAAGACCATATCCTCGTCAGTCTCTTCGACCTCCAGATCGCCGATCCGGCTCGCCACGCCGCACCCGGCACAGGTCACGAGGGCGTTATTGTCATAGGGGTCCGTCCCCTCAGCGACGATGAATACCACGCCCCGCTCGGCGCACTCGGGACAGGACCGCGATCGCGTGACCTCACCGAAGATCAGCATCTTCTTTCCGACCCTCGGCCCGAGGCTGATGATATAGCGATCGAGCTCGGCCCGTGCGGACTCCTCGGCCGCTGCCCGGTCTGGATGCCCATAGCTCCCGCCGAGAAATTCGCTCGTCGGCCCCGGCCCCTCCCGGCGCAGGGTGGTCGCCCACCCCGACGCCGCGTCCGGGACCTCGGCAAGGATCGTCGGCGGGCTCACGACATAGGCGTGGAGGCTGCTGCCGGCACGGGACGGGTCATCGACCTTCATCACCGAGTAGAACATCAGTCCTCCTCCTCATCAGACCTGGGACAGACCGCGATCCAGGCATCGCCCTTTGCTCGGCTCGGCCGGACGAGGAGGAGCGCGAGCCCGTCCTGGTTCCGAACGAACGCGAGGGAGACCTCCTGGGTCGGCCCGTCATTCGGGAACTGCTCCGTGAGGTTCAGGGCGTCACGGAGAAAGTTAATCGTATACTCGCCGATCATGGTCGGGGTCACCTCGGGGATGACGATCCCGACGACGGCCTCGGCCTCGGCCACCAGGGCCCGGCGGAACAGGTTCACCAGTCATCCCCCCGGTCGTTCTCGAATCGTTCCTCGGCGAACCGCTCCATCATCTGCACGTACTTCCTTGCCATCATGTCATCATCCTTCTTCTGGTCTCTTTCTTCCTGCGCCAGGGCCTTCTGGACGCGCGGGCAGGACTCCGGGTCGTCCCAGTGCGGCCCGCAGTCACAATCGCACCGCTCGCAGGTCTGCACGGTGATTCTCTCGACGACCTCATCCTCCAGGCCGTTGCCGGGGATCGTTCCGCTCCCGCAGCCGGGGGGCAGGTTCATCGATCCTCCCCCCGGTCCCGGTCGGCTTCCCATCGGGCCTCTGCCGCTCGCTCAGCGGCGTCCGCTTCACAGTCGCTCGGGTCGCGATCGCAGGTGCCGACATGCTCACAGTCGTCGCAGATCGACGGGTACGAGCGCGGGTCTTCGAGCCAGCGGGCCTCAGCCTGTGCCCAGCCTTGCGGTAGGTCGCTCATGCCTTCGCCTCCTCCTCAGCGTCGCGGTCGGCGATCCACCTCGACCAGGTGATCTTCTCATCAACCCAGTCGTCCTTTGGCAGGGAGATCCTGTCAATGCCGAACGCGATGCAGCCCCCCGCGAGCGCCCACTGGACATGGGGCAGGCGGAGCGTGATGTCACTGCTGGTGACATTCAGGACCTCGAGTTTCTTCCCGGCACACTCCTTGCAGAAATAGTCGAACCGGTCGCCCCTGTGCGACTCCGGGACCATGGCTGCCGCGTCGGCGCGGACGGTCGCCTTCATGCCGTGCCCCCGATGCAGTGCCAGCCGGCGGTTCCACGGGGCTCGTCGTCCCACAGGTCGCGAACGGCACACCGTAGGCACATCGCTGTGGTGCTCTCACAGCCGATGCACCGGTCGATGAGGTGGCCCTCGAGATCGACGAACTCCATCGGCCCCATCAGAGCACCCCCGCCCGGCTGGCCGTATCCATCGCGATCTCCAGGTCCTTCTCGGCCTGCACGGCGGCCTCGACGCATTTCGCGTGGGCCTGCTGGGCCTTGAGCAGTGCGAGCTCGGCCGTCAGCCGCCGAATCTCGATATGATTCTGAACCTCGTTGTCCTCGAACTGCTGGATCGATGCCGTAAGGTTTGCGACCTTCTCGATCATGTCCTCCCGGGACCGGAACAGCTTCTGGTTCGTCTCCTTCGCCTCGACGATCTCATCCGACTGAAGGGACATCGCCCGGTTAAGCCCTGCGATCTCAGCTTCCCTGGCGCGGATGACTTCGAACAGGCCGACTCCGTGGTCGTTCTTGATCTCGGTCGCCGCGTACTCCTTCACGTCCTTGAGGATGCGGGCGAGGTAGCTGTCCGCCGGAAGGGAGTTGCAGACCTCCCAGATGAAGTCGATCTCTTCCGCCTTGCTCGGGTTCGGGTTCAGGGTCTTGATAGTCTTTGCCATTTTCTTCCTTCCTGGGACAACACTTATCCCTATACATAAGTATACTCCTGAGTATAAATAACTTACTACTAACCAAAATGGTTAGGTTGCGGGGATCAGCCCGTAGAACTTCCAGGCCTCTGAGATCAAGGTGAGCCCGTACTTCTGCGGGTCCCGGCCGTGATAGGGCTTGCACTCGGCCTCGAACACATCTCGAAAGGGGCCGAGCCTGAACATGACCAACCGGCCGTCTTCGAGCTCGGCGACGACATGATTCGGCAGGCCCTTGAGATACCAGGCCCCCCGCACGATGAGGCTCATGGCTCAGCCCACCCAGAGCCGTCATGCGGCCGGAGCTTCTCCAGCTCGCACATCGTGCAGTCGGTGATCAGGTCCAGCACCCTCTTCTCGTCCTCCGGGATCAGCTCGTCATCGCAGTTGTAGAGGATCGCCCGGAGCTTCCAGAGCAGCGTGAACTGGTCCCACGGCCGCGCGGCCTCGAACCCGGCCGGGTCCAGGTCGACGACCTCGTTCCGCTCGTCATACCGCACGTTGTATGCCTTCTGGTTCGCGATGTAGAGCCGGTTACAGAAGTCCCGGATGTCGGCCGCGAGCAGCGTGTCCCAGCTGTTCTCCGGGTGCTCGTATCGGATTATGCGCTCGACCCCCCACGGAACCGGGTCGGCCGTCCCGCAGCAATCGTTCCGCCGGCGGTGCAGGGCGTCGATCAGGGTCCGGCCGAGGGAGTGATACCGGCCAGGGGTCCACAGGATCGTGCTCATCTCAGGCCCCCCAGGTGAGGATATAGGCGTCTAGGCCGTTGATGACGACCTTCTGCCGCTCCCGGTGAATCCCGTAGACCTCGACCCCGGCCCCGTCAGAAAGGAACGAGTCCGGCTGGAGGTGGACATACCGAATCTGCCCGGTCTCGGCGGAGTAGACGGCCTGCATATGGTCCCGTCGCCGGGCCTCGCGGTAGCCCTCCAGCGAGATCCTCGCGTGGATCACGGCCATCGTTCAGGCCTCCGCGCGGGCGGGCTTGGCCGTCGCCGCCCGTTCCTCGTGCCGCCGGAACG
>CAYLUL010000005.1:5540-26886 GCA_964386835.1 uncultured Methanospirillum sp. | reverse complement strand
CAGCACCGTCTTGCCAGCGCCCGAACGGCCGATGATCCCCAGGATCTCGCCCTCGCCGATCTCGAAACTGATCTTCTTGAGGACCTCGGTGTGGTCGAAGACCATGGAGAGGTCCTGTATGGTGATCAAAGCGGTCATTGTGATGCGTCCTGTAGTGTTAGTGTGGCTGAGCTACGATATTACCTTTTATCTGCAATCGATCCGGCGCCCATCAGATCAGCGGCGATACCCACGACTTCGGCGAGGTCCGTGATGGTCCTGCCAGCGGCCTCGGAGAGGGCGGGCGATCGCTCGCCTGGCTGCTGAAGTGAAAGGAGCCCGAGGTGGGCCTCACGCATCGCCGCCACGTCATTCTCGCCGTCGCCGACCATCATCACCCGATCGTACTCCCCCCGGAGCCGGCGGACGATCGCCGCCTTCCCAAGGGGGGTTGCCGTCCCGTGGACCCGGTGGTCGGGGACACCCAGGCGTCGTGCCATCGGGAGGAGCTTCTCGATCCGGTCACCCGACGCGATGAAGACATCAACCCCGATCGCGTGCAGGTCCCGCACCGCCTCCACCGCACCGGGGAAGGGCACTCCCCCGGTGGTGACCGTGAACTCGATCCCCGGGATGCCCAGGTTCACGATCACGCCCGCATTCAGGGCAACGACGGGCTCGTCGCGGCAGCAGGCCCAGACCGTCCGAATGCAGTCCTGCATGTCACCGCATCGGGCCCGCTCATCCCCGTACAGGGCGGCCCGGACATCGTCGGTCGAGACCGGGCGGCTCGAACAGGAGACGGCAAAACCGCACCCGTGCCGGAGCAGATAGGTCGCAAGAAGGGTCTCTGCCGGCTGGGCCATCATCGCCCTCGGCCGGATCGGCAGCATCGTCAAGACCCGGTCCAGGGAGGCGGAAGTGAGGAGCGTGGTCTGCACCTCCGGTATGATCACGCCCGAGCGGACATCCTTGGCCGTGCGCCAGGTCTGGAGCAGGGTCCCGGCCGAGTCGAAGACGACGGCGAGAGACAGGGGGGTCATTCTCCAGGTACCAACATCTTAGTATTCGTCCTCTCATCTAATGATTGACGCTGATATGACACTCGAGGAGACAGCCCGGGGGATCCGGACCATGGAGATACGCGGGGCCGGGAGGATCGCACGGGCGGCGGTGGAGGCGCTCGACGTCCATGCGAAGGGACTGACGCCGTCCACGCTCAACGAGTTTCGGACCGAGATGCGGCGGGCTGCAGACCTGCTGGTCGCCACCCGCCCAACAGCGGTCTCGCTCCCGAACGCAGTGCGGAGCGTGATGCGGACCCTTGACGCCGACACCCCCCTCCCTGATGCGAGGGAAGCGTTCCATGGACGGGCCCGCGCGTTTGTCGCCTCATCGCTCGGCGCGGTCGCAAGCATCGCCGCGATCGGAGCCCGGCACATTCGTGACGGGGACGTGGTGATGACCCACTGCAACTCGGAGGCGGCCCTCGCCTGCATCATCGAGGCTCACCGACAGGGGAAAGCAATCGAGGTCGTCGCAACCGAGGTCCGCCCCCGGAACCAGGGGCTCGTCACGATCCGGACCCTGAACGACGCAGGGATCCCGACCAGGTACATCGTCGATTCGGCGGCACGCTCGTTCATGAACCGGGCGGACCTCGTGATCGTGGGGGCCGACGCGGTCACTGCGAACGGCGCGGTTGTCAACAAGATCGGCACGGCCACGATCGCGCTCGCCGCTCATGAGGCGCGGACAAACCTTGTCGTCGCGGCTGAGACCTACAAATTTGCACCGCTCACCGCGCTCGGCGACTTCATCCCGCTCGAGGAGCGGCCGGCCTCAGAGGTGCTTTCGGACGAGATCGCCGCGACGCTCCCCCACGTCCGCGTCCAGAACCCGGCCTTCGACGTGACCCCGGCGAAGTACGTCGACCTGATCTTCACCGAGCAGGGAGCAATCCCGCCGTCGATGGCCTGGTTGATCATCCGCGATCACCTCGGCTGGTCGATCGACGAGTACCGGCAGGCAGGAGAGCACGAGGCTGGCGGGGACCGGGCCTAGCACCCTTCCAGCCCGGGACCTTCGATGATCGGGAGTGTCCTGCCCGCTTCGAGCTCGCAGAGGGATGGGCAGTCGCGACTCGGGAAAGACCGGACCGGCGGCTCGGCACGGCACCACCCTGGGAGGCGGTCGTCCGTGGCGATGGACGGCTCTGCGGCCTCGGCAAGAGAGAGGACTCCATCGAACTCGACAAGACCGCCGCCGGCGTCAAGCAGGAGGCGCAGGAGGGCGCCTGGCTCTCCGCGCGCCTCCAGGATCTCGATGAACTCCTCCTCGCCATCCGTCCCGAATCGGTACTGGACCCACCCCGAGCCGGTGGAGAACGAGCCGGATGCGCGACCCTGGTAGGCCTCCTCGGGGATCAGGGATAACGAGGGGCCGGAGCCGTACCGCCGCATCATCTCAGCGGCGATCCCGGGGAGGGGATGGAACGGGTCCTCACCAAAGAGTGCGGCCCGCCATCGGGCTGCCGACTCCTCGCCGCCACAGGTGATCCAGACGACCTCGATCCCGGGCTGCCGGGAGAGCCCCTCACAGAGCGCCGCCATCGCGGCGCGGGGAACGTCTCTATCGCCATCGGGGTGGGTGAGCGCCGGCAGTGCAACGGTGGTATCACCCCGGGTGACCGCCATCTCGAGGGCGGCAGCGATCCAATCGTAGGCGCACGCTCCGGTGTCGGCCCCACCGAGGGGAGGACAGGCGCAGCAGAGAAAGACCTGATCACGAGCGCGGATGTTCGCTCGGTCGAAGGCGCGCTCCACCTGCAGCTCCCAGAGGCCGTCGTGCGGCCCGGGAGCGACCAGCAGGTCAACGGCGATCGCCTCGATCGGCCTGGTTGTGACCCGGACCCGGTCCCGCCAGCAGGTCGGTTGTGCGTCCATCCCACTCACCTCATCTGTGGAACGATTTGAATGTAGCGTTCATGACCGGTGATGAAGAGTTTCGAATTCCTTTGGCTCATACAACGACCTCTATACAAACCCGAAAGTTCTGCCTGAGGCAACCGAACGATGAAGACTGTGTCGGGCAGCCTGCAGAGTGCAATTTCAACACCAGCGTGTCTCCATCGCTCGTTCGAATGATCATCCTGGTTGATACTTGCTCGGATCCTGCAATCCGCCAGACATGGCCCCGTGTTGAACACCTGTTCGCCAAAGTGAGACGAACCCTCCGAGCCGGTCATGGACAGGTCACACCTTGCCACGGGCTCTTCTGGAACCGTCGCAGCATATGAGAGCAGAATGCACTTCAGCGTCGCGCCCTGAACCGAAAGAACCCTGCTGAGCAGTAATTTTCGCGATCGGACCGGTTTGGGGGGAACTTCGAGTAGAGACGAAATTTTGAACCAGGTCGTCTTTCGGGAATTCCTGATCTGAGACAGATGCCTGAATCATGGAGGGCGCATTTTCTGACCGTGACACCCCCATCTTTTCTTTTTTGGCCGGGGGATGGTGTCTTCGCCTCCCTCGAGATCGGCGTCACTGAGAAGACGAGTGTCTCCCCAGAGCCAGCGGGCGGACTGAAGAAAATTATTAAGTAAAGATTATGGCGGAATATTTATTTAATCAGACTGATGTCATCTCACTATCTGTCCTGCCGAAACAGCGATGTCCGGAGTGCCAATCCCGGTGCTCCGCAGAAAAAAAAGTGTGGTGGGGCAGCGCGAGAGGAAGGAGACGGAGTCTCGTTCCTTGACGGAGGAGGAGTATGGAACAGGAAACAATGAGATTCGGAACCATAGTGCTGGGGCTCTTGATGCTCACCGTACTGGTGGCATCGGCTCACGCGGCGACCCTGACCCTCATCTCACCGAATGGTCATGCTGACTGGTATACAGGGGAGACTCACGCGATCACCTGGACGCAGTCCGGGCTCTCAGGCACCAATATCAAGATCGACCTGATGGTGGGGACGGATACGCTGTATTTTGCCAGGACGATCGCCTCCTCGGTGCCCGCAACGGGCGGCACCTACTCATGGACGATCCCCTGCAGTATCTCGACTGGCGATCACTACAGGGTGAAGATCACGAGCCTGTCCTTCCCAAGCGTCACTGATTTCTCTGCAGGGCGGGAGTTCATCACGAGTAGCGGGACATGTGGGGTAGCTTCCATCAAAGGCATCTCGCCGTCATCGAGGACTCGCCCCAGCACGGGGACCGTGTACGTCTCCGGTGCCGGTTTCCAGCCCAGCGCCCAGGTCTGGGTGAGGCACACCGGCGGAACGACGTACCAGGTACTGAGTGAGGTCACAACCAGCACGAGCCAGATTCGCGGTACCCTGACCCTGCCGTCAACCGCGCCACTCGGGTCGTACGCAGTCTACGTCAAAAACCCGGGGAAGACCGCGGTCGCCAGGGCGAATGCTTTGATGGTGACCAGCGGCATCGCCGTCGTCAATGGCATCTCACCGTCTTCGAGGACTCGGCCAAAAACAGGGACGGTGTCCGGGACGGAGTACGTTTCTGGCTCCGGTTTCCAGCCTTCCGCCCAGGTCTGGGTCAAACATACCGGTGGAACGACGTACCATCTGATGGGTGAGGTCACCACCAGCACGAGCCAGATCCGTGGCACCCTGACAATTCCCTCGTCTGCGCCACTTGGGTACTACACCCTCTATGTCCAGAACCCCGGCAAGGCTTCGGTGTCAAAGGCGAACGCCTTCAGAGTCACCGCCCCCCTCGTGGTGCCCTCTGTCAGCAGCATCTCGCCATCCTCGGCATTCCGGGGGAGAAGGATCACTGCCCTGGTGTATGGTGGACGTTTTCAGCCCGGTGCCCAGGTCAAGCTTGTAGGGGGGGGCACCACGATCTCCGCATCCGGTGAAACCACGATCGGCTCAGCCCAGATACGCTGCACACTGGTCGTTCCGACCACGGCAACCCGCGGGTACTACACGCTCTACGTCCAGAACCCTGGTGGAACGTGGATCGGAAGGTCGAGCGCATTCCGCGTGCTCTGATCGACTGATGAGCGAAACCAGGACACTGTGAATCACAGGCATCTGCGGCCCGGCAACTCAGGAACAGGCCCATTGCCCGGGCGTTCGATGCCTGGAGAAACACCCTTTCCTTTTTTAGAAGCGAGGTGAGCACCCGGGCCACCACCCATCTTCACCTCACAATCAGGCAGGCGATTCCTCTCATCCTGTGGCTCTCCGTTCTGGCTGGAATGCATGTAAGGTCATCTCCCACTCTCTCACCTCACTTTTTTTCATATGCCCCCGGAACCCGTCCAATCCAGTGATCTGACCGTACCGGGATCATCGTCAGGACAGGTCTACAGGCACCCAATCTCACCGGTTGGCACGCATTCTCGAGGTTCCACGGCTTCGGGCGATGAGGCAGGAAAAAACATATACCCTGCTCCGGCGAAGAACCTCAGGTCTGGTGATACATCATGGCTGACCTTTTCGCAACCTACCACTACCGGCCGAGGGCCGATACGACGCCCGAATACGCCGCGCAGGCCCTCGCCGAGGAGGAGACAACTGGCACCTGGACCGACATCTCCACCACCACCGGGTATGTCAGGCGGCTCGACGGTGTCGTCGAGTCGGTCGAGCCACACGGAAGCGGATACCTCACCCGCATCCGGTACCCCGGTGAGATCTTCGAGCCGGGGAACATCCCGCAGTACCTCTCGGTCTTCGCGGGCAACCTCTTCGGGCTCGGACGCCTGGACTCGGTCCGGCTCCTGGACATCGAGCTCCCCGACTCGCTCGTCGCACCCTTCCCGGGGCCGAAGTATGGCATGGAGGGCGTCCGCCGGCTCGTGGGCACGACCAACCGCCCGCATGTCGGGACGATCATCAAGCCCAAGGTCGGGCTGACACCGAAGGACACGGGGGCCGTTGCGTACGAGGCGGCGATCGGCGGGGTCGACCTGATCAAGGACGACGAGACCCTGACCGACCAGGCCTTCTGCCCGCTTGTCGACCGCGTGGCCGAGGTGATGGGCCGGCTCGACGCGGCGAAATCCGAGACCGGCCGACCTGTCCTGTACGCGGTCAACATCTCGACCCGGCCCGACCGGATCCTGGAGCGCGCCCAGGCAGCGATCGACAATGGCGCAAACATGCTGATGATCGACGTGCTCACCACCGGCTTCGATGCGATCCGTGCCCTCGCCGAGGACGCTTCGATCAAGGTCCCGCTTCACGTCCACCGGACCATGCATGCCGCGATGACCCGGAACCCCGAGCATGGGATCGCGATGCGCCCCTTCGCCCGGCTCGTCCGGATGGTCGGCGGCGACCAGCTCCACACGGGCACCGCCTCGGGCAAGATGGGTCACGTCCCGGTCGAGGAGATCGTCGGGGACAACGAGGCCCTCACCTGCCAGTGCTATGGGCTGAAGTCGGTCTTCCCGGTCTCGTCCGGCGGTCTCCACCCGGGGAAGGTGGCGGCCGAGATCGCGGGGCTCGGGACCAACATCGTCCTCCAGGCGGGCGGCGGGATCCACGGGCACCCGGACGGAACCGCCGCCGGCGCCCGCGCGATGCGGCAGGCGGTCGACGCGGCGATTGAGGGAGTCACGGCAGAAGAGTACGCGAAAGACCACCCCGAGCTCGCCAAGGCGCTCAAAAAGTGGGGCGCATCGGCCGCCCGCACCTAGACGGTTCGGCACCTAGAAGAGCGGCGAGGTCCCACCCTCTTTTACATGGACCTCCCCTTTGTCAAGCTCCACGGAAACGGCAACGACTTCGTTCTGATCGATGAGCACGAGAAGGTGCGGGTCCCCGATGGGATGAAGCCGGAGTTCTCCCGGCTCTACTGCGACCGCCGCTTCGGGATCGGGGCCGATGGCATCCTCTTCCTCTCGACGGACGCATCGGGCGCCCTCGTGATGCGCCTCTTCCAGCCCGACGGGTCTGAAGCGGAGATGTGCGGTAACGGCGTGCGCTGCTTTGCGCAGTACGTCCAGGACGCGGGGCTCGCTGATGGATCGTTCGTGGTGCAGACGGGTGCCGGCCCGGTACCGGTTGAGACGAGGTACGATGACGACGGGGGTTTCGAGGCGACGATCGGCATGCCCGACCCGGCCTTTGACCGCCCGTCGGTCCCGGCCACAGGAGAGGGGGACTACCGCGAGGAGATCGGAGGCCAGACGGTCCACGCGGCGAACACCGGGGTGCCGCACGCGGTCGTCTTCGTCGAGAGCCTGGACGCCGTCGACGTCGCCGGGATCGCACCCGCGATCCGGCATCACCCCTCATTCGCGAACGGGGCGAACGTGAACTTCGTCCAGGTGACGGGCGCTGATGCGCTCAGTATCCGGACATTCGAGCGGGGAGTGGAAGCGGAGACGCTCTCGTGCGGCACAGGAGCGACCGCGTCCGCCGCTGTCGCGCACCGCCTCGGGCTCGTCGGCGATACCGTCGTCGTCGAGACCACGGGCGGCCCCCTCCGGATCACCCTCGGCCACGAGACGACGATGACCGGGCCGGCGGAGACCGTCTTCTTCGGCGTGCTCGAGCTCTAGGCGCTCACGGGAAGGAAAAATGACTGGGGGGCTGGACCGGGTCCGCCCCGACTCTCTCTACCGGCTTCCGCCGGTTGCCTGGACCCGCGGGCCGAGAATGGTCCAGAGCCAGTCCACGAACTCGCGGACGTTCTTGGTCTGGACATAGACCTCGCCCGGCCCCTCGATCTCGGTGACGAACATCTCGCCCGAGAAGATGGAGTCTTTCCAGGTGCCGAACTTCTTGACCTCGTAGTGGCAGGTATCGGAGAACCCGACCAGGTGGAAGTTGTCCACCACGAGCCGCTCGCCCGGGGCGAGGACATGGTGGTCGATCGCGCCGAAGGTGTTGATGAAGAGTTTGCCCTCACCGGTCACCTTGATCATAAAGAGGCCGTTCCCAAAGAGCCCCTTCGTGAACCCCTGCCACTGGACGTCGAGGTCGATCCCCTTCTCCGATGCGACGAAGGCGGACTTCTGGATGATGAAACCGTGGTCCTGGCGGACCTCTAAAACTTCGACATCGCCGACGGGGGCGGAGACGAGCCCCACCTCGCCGGGCTGGTCGCCGGCCACGAAGTCGACGACGAAGAACGACTGGCCCCCCATCACCGAGGTGAGCAGGCTGCCGAAGAGACCCTTCTGCCGCATCCGGGTGTTGACCTGGATCGAGGGGCTCATGTAGGTCATCGCGCCCGCCTCGGCGACGACGCCCTCGCCCGGTTCGAGGCGAACGACGGCCATCGCGTAGGAGGGTTTGTACTTGATCTCGTACTGCATGGGATTGCTCCTCTGAACAGTTAGTGGTGCATCCCGCTATATGAAAAACGCGAAACCTGGCCTGAAAAAATCACCCGGTCAGGGGGTGTCAGCGGATCCCGGTTGGTCGGGCACGGACGGCTCCATCGGGCCGGGAGGGGGCTCATCGGGGACGGAGAGGTCCCATACCTCGACAATTTCGTCCGCGCCCTCGCACCAGGAGTCGTACTCCCCGGGGTCGGTGCCTGTCTCCATCTCGACCCGCTCGACCGTGCCAGCCCGGGCGACCAGGAGGTGCCGGACCTCCCAGGGCTCGTGGAACCGGAGGTCGCGCCCGAAGTAGACCTGGGAGGCAAGGGCGAGGGATGCGAACCGGTCGTATCCGATCTCGAAGAGCACGCCAGAGACGTACCGGCGAACGTACCAACGGAGCTCCGAGACGAGCGAGAGGCCCGATGAAAGAGTCGAGACCTCCACAGCAACCCCGAAGGGAGACCGGCGGGGATGGTAGAAACGGAGGACCCTGCGGCTCGTCTCCGAGTCGAGCAGGGTCCGGTAGAGGTCCAGCCCCTCCTTCGGAAGAAAGAGGAGGCGCATGGGACCTAACGGAACATCCGGTCGTCAGATTTCGTCTCGGCCCGGACTTTGGCAACCGCGGTGAGGAAGTCGCTCTGGGTCACCGTTTGGGCACTCCGGCGGACGGCGATCATGCCGGCCTCGCGGCAGACCGCCTGGAGTTCGGCCCCCGAGAAGCCCTCGGTCATCTCGGAGAGCTGATCCATCCGGACCTCCTCCAGGTTCATCCGGTGCGAGTGGATGCGAAGGATCTCGAACCGTGACGGAGCGTCGGGGAGCGGCACCTCGATGACACGATCGAAACGGCCCGGGCGGAGCAGGGCCGGGTCGAGCATGTCGACGCGGTTGGTCGCGGCCATGATCCGGACGTCGCCACGGGAGTTGAAGCCGTCCATCTCGGCCAGGAGCTGCATCAGGGTCCGCTGCACCTCGGCGGAGCCGGAGGTCCCGTCGTTGGTGCGGATCGACCCGACCGCATCGATCTCGTCGATGAAGACGATCGACGGCGCCCGCTCCCGAGCGAGCGTGAAGAGCTCGCGGACCAGCTGCGCCCCCTCGCCGATGAACTTGTGGACGAGCTCCGAGCCTGACATCCGGATGAAGGTCGCCTTCGCCTCGTGGGCGACCGCCTTCGCGATCAGGGTCTTGCCCGTTCCCGGGGCGCCGTAAAGGAGGATCCCCTTTGGGGGATCGACCCCTATCCGCTCGAAGATCTCGGGCCGGGTGAGCGGGTACTCGACCGCCTCGCGGACCTCCTCGATCTCGGCGTTGAGCCCGCCCACCTGGTCGAAGGTGACGTCGGGTGACGCCTCGAGCTCCATCACCCGGACGCGGGCGTCGAAGATGTTGCCGATCACCCGGACGACCGAGAGCGAGTTGTTGACCGCCACCTTCGCCCCGGGCTTGATCGTCCGGTAGATCTCATCGTCGACACGGGTCAGGTACTCCTGGTTGTTTCCCTGCTGCCGCAGGTAGAGCTCGCCATTCCCGAGCATGTCCACCACCACCGCGACGAAGAGGGGCATCCTTTTGAGCTGGTTGTTCTCCTTGCGCAGATGGGCGTTCTCCTTCTGCAGCATGTCGAACTTCATCTTGAGGTCGAGGTGCTGGGCCTCCATCTGTTGAAGCTCCAGCTGGAGATTGATCTCGCTTCGAGGATGGAGGTTGTTCAGCACGGTGTCGTCCATATCAAGATATGGTGAGGAGTCAAGACATTTATGTGGTGTGGAAGTGATAATCCGGGCGCGTGGAATTGGAAACGGGGCGGGTACCGGCCCCCTGCTCGTGACGGACGCCCCCCTCTCCTTTCTCGGTGGGGTCGACCCGACGACGGGGGTCGTGATCGACCGCGGGCACCCCCTGGAGGGGCAGACGATCGCGGGACGGGTGCTCGTCTTCCCGCACGGCAAGGGCTCGACGGTCGGGTCCTACGTCCTCTACGGCCTGGCTCGGAACGGGGTCGCGCCGGCCGCGATCGTCAACGCCGAGGCCGAGACGATCATCGCCACGGGGGCACTGATCGCCGGTATCCCGCTGGTGGACCACCCCGAGGTCCCTCTTGCCGAACTGCCTGCCGGGGCGATGGCGACCGTGGATGCGGGTGCAGGGGAGATTCGGGTCGAGGACGAAGCCTGAACATCCCGCTGGCGCGAGCAGAAAGAGACCGAAAGGAAACCCTTTTTTAGGGATGCACTGCACCCTATCCCCTATGCGGAGTGACGAGATCAAGGTCGGGTACCAGCGGGCGCCGAACCGCTCCCTGCTCCGGTCTCTCGGGGTGACTGACCGGGAGATGGAGCAACCGTTCATCGGGATCGCGAACGCCTGGTCGACGGTGGTGCCCGGGCACGTCCACCTTCGACAGCTCGCCGAACGGGTCCGCGAGGGCGTTGCGGCCGGCGGCGGCGTCCCCTTCGAGTTCGGGGTGATCGGGGTCTGCGACGGGGTCGCGATGGGGCACGAGGGGATGCGCTATTCACTCCCCTCTCGCGAGAACATCGCCGACTCGATCGAGATCATGGTCCAGAGCCACCGATTCGATGGTCTCGTCTGCATCGGCACCTGCGACAAGATCGTCCCGGGGATGCTGATGGCTGCAGTCCGGTGCGATATTCCGACGATCGTGCTGACGGGCGGTCCGATGCTCGAAGGCAGGGCCCCGGGACGGGACCTCTCGTTGACCGAAGTCTTCGAGGGCGTCGGACGGGTGGCCGCTGGCACGATGAACGAGTGCGAGCTCTGCGAGCTCGAGTGCGCCGCGATGCCGGGTTGCGGCTCCTGCCAGGGGCTGTACACCGCGAACACGATGGCCTGCATGACCGAGGCGCTCGGGATGTCGCTCCCCGGAACGGCCGCCACCCCTGCTGTCGACGCCGGCAAGCTCAGGCTCGCCCGCCAGACCGGAGAGCGGGTCGTCGACCTGGTCCGCGAACAGGTGACCCCTCGATCGGTGATCACCCTCCCGGCGCTCCGGAACGCGGTCCGGGTCGACATGGCCCTCGGCGGCTCGACCAACACGGTCCTCCACCTGATGGCGATCGCAACCGAGGCGGGCGTTCCGCTCGACCTTGCAACATTCAACGAGATCGCTGACGCAGTACCGCACATCGCGGCCATGCTCCCCGGGGGGCCGTACTCGATGGAGCGGCTCCATGTCTCGGGCGGCATCCCCGCGGTCCTGAGCCGGCTCCTGCCGCTCCTGGAGGACCAGCCCACGGTCTCGGGCCGCTCGGTCCTGGAGATCGCGGGAGAGGCGCGGGTTCGTGATGACGAGGTGATCCGGCCGCTCGACCATGCAGTGCACGATGCCGGCGGTCTCCGCTGCCTCGCAGGCACCCTCGCCCCCGACGGCGCCGTGGTGAAAGCTGCGGCCGTTGCGGAAGAGATGTGGCGGCACGAGGGGCCGGCCCGGGTCTTCAACGGCGAGCCCGCTGCGATGGCCGCACTCCTCTCCCGAACGGTCATGGAGGGGGATGTCGTGGTGATCCGGTACGAAGGGCCACGGGGCGGGCCCGGGATGCCGGAGATGCTCGCCCCGACCTCGGCCCTGATGGGCCTGGGGTACACACGGGTCGCTCTGATCACGGACGGCCGATTCTCCGGCGGCACGCGGGGGCCGTGCATCGGGCACGTCTCCCCCGAGGCAGCCGTGGGCGGACCGATCGGGCTCGTCCAGGACGGAGACCGGGTCCGGATCGACCTCTTCGAGCGCCGGATCGACCTGCTGGTGGACGAGCAGGAGCTCGCCCGACGAAGGAGCGCCTGGGCCCCAGTCCAAAAAGAACTCTCCGGCATCCTTGCCCGGTACGCCCGGACAGTCGAACAGGCGCACCTCGGCGCAGTCCAGCGTTGAAGATCGGCACATTTTTTCGATTCGCCGCCAACAACGGATTGACCAGGTGATGGATGATGGCAAAATTTTTCCTTGAAGGCAATCACAGGTTCCGCGAGACGGAGTTTACTGAGCAGCAGGAGTATTACCGGGCCCTCGCATCGAGCCAGAAACCCTGCGTCCTCTGGATAGGGTGTTCAGACTCCCGCGTGAATCCCGAGCGGATCACGAACGCGAGGGCCGGACAGCTCTTCGTCCACCGGAACATCGGCAACGTGGTCCCGAACTATGACTGGAACTTCGCAACCGTCCTCGAGTACGCAATCAACCACCTGAAGGTGAAGGACATCGTGATCTGCGGCCACTCGGACTGCGGGGCGTGCAAGGCGCTCGACGCGGATCTGAAGCACGACCACTTCATCCCCTTCTGGCTCTCGAACGCGATGCCGGCAAAGGAAAGGGTTGACTCGCAGCACCCGGCGCCGACAGACGACGCAGGGAAGCACGCCCGGCTCGAGGCGATCGTGAAGGAGAACGTCCGGCTCCAGCTCCAGCATCTCGGCCAGTATCCGATCGTGCAGGCGGCCGTTGCCGACGGCCGGGTGCAGCTCCACGGCCTCTATTTCGACATCGGAACAGGGGAGCTCTCACCCATCGATTAAAAATAAAACCATACGATCAGGCCGTCAGGGCCTGGTCGATCTCTCTCTTTATCGGGTCGTACGAGACCCGTCCGATCGGTCGCCAACGGCCATTGATCAGCACGAGCGGGAGCGGAGGCGACTCGCGGTCCACCACCTCCCGAACGTGGTCGGGAACCCCGTCGTCGAGGAGCGTGAGCCGGAGCTCGACGCGGTCGCCATACTCGGCCGCGAGCCGCTTTTTAAGGGCGTCGAACGCAGCGGTGAGCATGCCGTAGGGGGCACAATCCTCGAGGCCGCAGGTCCGGTTCTCGTCGCACGGAAACGGCCCGCACTCCGAGCCGGAAAAGCCGACGATCTCGACTGTGACGCTGTCTGCCATATCCACGTGTCCGCTTGCAGGCTACAAGAGGGTTGCGGGCCGGTTCAGAGGAACCGGGTGAACCGCTCCCGACCGACCTTGCAGATCGGGCACTCGAGGGGCGGGGTCTCGCGGGCGCAGAGGTAGCCGCAGACTGAGCACCGCCAGACCGGGAACGGGAGGGGGCCGACGGTCCCGGAACCGGCGGGAACCCCGGCACGAGCCATCTCCCGTTCGGCCCGGGGCGGGCGGCGCTCCGGGATGGAGCCCACGGTCGCCCTGCCGGCCTTTATGTCAGCCGAGACGTAGAGGGCGCAGTAGCAGGCGCCGAAGTCAACGAGATCAGCATCACGATAGTCGCATGGGCAGATGATGTCGAGGTCCGCCTCCTTCGATCCCAGAGAGAGCCGGCATGGGCAGGCGCGGTAGCCGTAGCGGCGCTCGTTCTCGATCAGGCCCCGTACGAGGGACCCGGTGAAGGCCGGGTCGGGGTTGAGGTGGTAGGCGCCGGCTTCGGCGTCGCGCTCGATCGCTGCACGGATTCGGGCTACCTCCTCATCGGTGATCGGTTCCGTGCCGGTCACGCAAGCGCCTCGCGGATCTCCTTCTCCTTGAACCCGACGATCGTCGTCTCGCCGATCACGACGGTCGGGAAGGAGAGAGAGGGGTTGACGCGCTCGACCGCCGCGATCACCTCTTTCTGCGCATCGGGGGCGACAAGGTCGACGTAGATGTAATCGAAGGCGACCCCGAGGTCGGTGAGGAGCTCCCTGGTCTTGGCGCACCAGCCGCAGGTGGAGAGGGCGTAGAGCATGACCGGTCCTTTGTCGGTGCCGTTAATGTGCACGAGCTGCATGCGGAGGTATTCCCGACAGCAGGTTTAAACCTGGCGGACCAGCGGCGGGCCGGAGTACCGGCGCCTCTCAGGCAGCGAGGACGCGAAGGGCCCGGGCGAGCCGGGCGACGCCCTCATCGATCATTTCGGAGTCGACGCACGAGAAGTTGAGGCGGACGACGTCGTCGCCGCCCTGGACGTAGAACGGTCGCCCGGGCATGACGGCGACCCCCTGGCGTACCCCTTCCTCGAAGAGGGCGAACGACGAGACGCCCGGGGGGAGACGAGCGAGCAGGAACATCCCCCCCTCTGGAGTCGTGTGGTCGAGCTCGGGACAGCGGTCATCGAGCGCGTCGAGGAGGGCACGGCAGTTCTGTTCGTCGTACCGCGCGACCCGTCGGCACTGGGCATCCAGGTCGTGCGTCTCGAGCCAGCGCATCAAAACGAGCTGGGAGAGGTGGTTGGAGTGGAGGTCGGCCGCCTGCTTCGCGATGTTGAACTGCGCGAGGACCGGCTCGGGCGCGACGATCCAGCCGCAGCGCATCCCCGGCGCCAGCACCTTCGAGAACGAGCCCGAGAGGACGGACTGGCCGGGAAGGCGGTGCATGATCGGCTCCCTTGCCCTCCCGTCGAAGAAGAGCTCGCCGAAGGCATCATCCTCGTACAGCAGGGTGCCTGAGCCGTCAAGGAGATCCGCCACCGCCCGCCGCGCCTTGTCGGGATACGTGAGGCCGGATGGGTTCTGCGCATTCGGGATCGCGTAGAAGAACTTCGGGCGGCTGCCGGAGACGAGGCGCTCGAGGGTCTCGATATCGGGGCCGGATTCGTCGATCGGGACCGGGAAGAGGCGGGGCTCGTACAGGCTGAACGCCTCGATCGCCCCGAGGTACCCGGGTGCCTCGACCGCAATGGCGTCCCCCGGGTCGACCAGGCACTTCGCAACCAGGTCAAGGCACTGCTGCGAGCCGTTCACGATCTGGATCTGCTCAGCCGTCACGTGGAGGCTGACCCGGCGGCGGTAGCGATCGGCGATGAACTCGCGGAGCGGCCGGTGGCCATCGGTGGTGGCGTATTGGAGGGACGCCGGGCCTTCCTCAGCAAAGACGTCGGCCGCCGCGCGTGCGATCCCGTCCACGTCGAGCACGGCCGGCGAGGGAAGGCCGCCCGCGAACGAGATAATTGATGGATCGGCGGAGACGGCAAAAAGCGTCCCGAGGAACGAGGGCGGGACCGCTCCCAGGCGCCGGGCGAAGCGGTACGACATCATGTCTACAACCTGGGAGGCACGGCCGGATAACGGAGACGGTCCCGAATCCCGCTCCTCGTGGAACGATGCCCTGAACCGAAGGGCTATCATACCATGGCACGAGACGTGATATCGATCACGGATGCGTCTCTTTCCGAAGGGTCTCCCGCTCGACCGGTTCTTCTCGGTAACCCTGGTCCTCGGTGCCGTCACGGCATCGCTCGGTGCGGTCGGGTTCGAACCACGCGCCTGCGAGGTGACCCCCCTCCAGGTGAAGGGGGCACCGGACGGGATCGTCTTCATCGCCGACCCCCACCTCCGCGAGGGCAACCTGTCCCAGGCACGCACGGCGGTGTCGGAGATCAACGCACTCAAGCCGGCGCTCGTGCTGGTCGGCGGGGACTTCGTCTTCGGCAAGGGTGAGGACCTGAAGGTCCACGCGCTCTGGTCCGAGATCGATGCCCCGGTCTACGCCGTGCTCGGCAACCACGACTACCACTCGGGCGACCACGCGACGAGCCTCGTCGGTAAGATGGTCTCGGTGCGTTCGGCGGGCCTGCGGGCGGGCGAGTACGACGTCACCCACCTCAGGGACGAGACCACCGACCTCGCCTACGCGGACGAGGTCGAGGCGGTGCTCGAACAGCACGGGGTGCATGTCCTCAGGAACGAGGTGGTCGAACTGGAGGTCGGCGGAACACCGGTACGGATCGTGGGCGTCGACGACGGTTGGGCCGGGATGGCAGACCCGCCTGCGGTCGAGCCGAGCGATCTGTTCACGATCTACATGGTCCACGAGCCCGAGTGCATCGGCGAGTGGGATGCAGACCTGATCCTCGCCGGCCACACCCACGGGGGCCAGTTCCTGCCGGCTGGAGTGGCGGAGCGCGTGGGGCTCTCGGGCGAGAGCCGCCGTGGCGACGCGATGGTCTACGTCACCCGGGGGATCGGGACCTCGAACCTCCCCTGGGAGGTCCGGGCGGCACCGCCCGAGATCGTCCGGATCGGCCCGACCTAGGACGGAGCGGCCTGGAGCTCTTCGAGCGCCGCCCTGACGGCGTCGGGGTGTCCCGCCACCTTCACCTTTCGCCACGCCGCGCGGACCATCCCCTCGGGGTCGACGAGGAAGGTGGAGCGTTCGATCCCGAGCATCACCTTCCCATAGAGGTTCTTCTCTTTCCAGACGCTGTACTCGGCGAGCACGGCCTTCCCTTCATCGGAGAGGAGGCGGTGCCGGAGGGCGTGCTTTTCGGCGAACTTCGCGTGGCTCCCGGGCGAGTCGCCGGAGATGCCGATCACCGTCGCGTTGAGAGTCGCGAAGGCATCGAGCGCCGCAGTGAAGAGCTGGGCCTCGAGGGTGCAGCCCGGCGTGTTGTCACGGGGATAGAAGTAGACCACGACCCACTGGCCGGCAAGGTCGTGGAGGCAGACGGTCTCGCCGTTCGCATCGGGGAGACAGAAGTCGGGTGCAGCCTGTCCGATCAGGGGATCTGGCGTTGTGCTCATGGCAATCCCCTTGCCCTCTGCCGGGATAAGGGCTTCCCTTCGATGGGAAAAGAGGGTGCTGGGAGTCACTCCCGGCGGGCGAGGACCAGGTAGTAGAGGAGCTGGAGGATCGCTGTGACAGCGGCGGCCACATAGGTGAAGCCGGCGGCGGTCAGCATCGCCCGGGCCCCGCGGCGGTCGTTCTCGTCGACGAGGAGGCCTGCCTCCTCGAGGAGCCGGAACGCCCGGCGCGAGGCATCGAACTCGATCGGCACGGTCATGACCGTGAAGACCACCATCAGGGCGAAGAAGAAGATCCCCAGGTAGAAGAGCCCGGCGATGTTCATGAAGAGGCCGAGCAGAATGCAGATGTACGACAGGGTCGGGCTGAACTGGAGTGCAGGAACGAGCGCACTCCGGACCTTCATCAGGGCCGAACCGGTCTGGTACTGCTGGACGTGCCCGAGCTCGTGGGCGGTGACGGCGAGCGAGGCGATTGAGGGGACGCCCGCGACCGGCTCAGAGAGCCGGACGACGTTTGCGCCCGGGTCGAAGTGATCGGTCAGTTCCCCCGGGGCGACCTCGAGCCCGATCGGCTGGAGCGAGGTCCGCTGGAAGAGCGTCCGCCCGACCTGGAGCCCGGTGAGGCCCGAGTGGTTCGGGACCCGCGACCAGGTCGAATAGGTGCGCCTGAGCCAGAGCTGGACCCCGGCCGAGATCGCGATGGTCGGGATCAGGACGAAGATGAAGTAGAACGGGTCGAAGAAGAAGACCATTGCGAAACTCCTGTATCTGTGTGACGAGCGCGGACCTTTTCAACATTGTGGTGCACCCATCTCCTGCGCCTGCCCGGGGTGAAAGCGGGGATGCCGCGGTTCCCAGGTCGACAGGACCGGGCTAACGGTGACCGGCGATGAACGAAACAATCGCGTCTCACGCCCTCATCGCAGTGCATGAATACGGACCGGCTAATTTATACCCTGAGGAGAGGTATCACCGCACCGTGACCCTCGACTGGAGCAGGGGTGATCGGCGGGCGGACGCGCTGAGCGCGGTGAAGGCAGCCGGCCTGGTCTTCGGGGACATCGGGACGAGCCCCATCTACACCCTCACCGTGGTCCTGGCCCTCGTCCCGCGGACTCCCGAGGCGGTCCTCGGGGTCCTTTCCCTGATCATCTGGACCCTGATCCTGGTCGTTACGGTCCAGTACGCCTGGCTCGCCATGAGCCTGGGTAAGAAGGGTGAGGGCGGGACGATCGTTCTCCGGGAGCTCCTGAACCCGCTCCTGAAACACGCCCGGTCCCGGCAGCTCCTCCTCATCGTGACCGTGGTCGGGGTCTCGCTCCTGGTCGGTGACGGGGTGATCACGCCGGCGATCAGCATCCTCTCGGCGGTCGAGGGGGTCCCCCTCATCCCGGGGCTCGAGGAGATCGGCCAGGACCGGCTCGTCCTCCTCGCCGCCGCGATCGCCGTCGGGCTCTTCTCGATCCAGCGCCGGGGGACCGACCGGGTCGCGTTCGCCTTCGGACCGGTGATGGTCGCCTGGTTTATCGCGCTCACGGTGCCGGGGCTCATCATGATCACCCGGGAGCCCGGAGTCCTCCAGGCGATCAATCCGTTCCTCGGGGTCGGCTTCCTCGTCTCAAACGGCCTCGCGTCCTTCCTGGTCCTCGCGTCGGTGATCCTCTGCGCCACCGGGGGGGAGGCGCTGTACGCCGACATGGGCCACCTCGGGCGGGGACCAATCCGGCGAGCCTGGTGCTTCGTGGCTCCCGCTCTCGTGATCAACTACCTCGGGCAGGGAGCGTTCGCCCTGACTCACCCGGCGGCATCGAGCATGCTCTTCGAGATGGTCCTCTCGCTCTCAAGCCTCGTCTACGTCCCCTTCGTCCTCCTCTCGATCGCCGCCACCGTGATCGCCTCGCAGGCGATGATCAGCGGGATCTTCTCGATCGTCTACCAGGGGATTATGACCCGCCTCCTGCCGACCCTGAAGGTGGAGTACACCTCGTCAGCGCTCCGCTCGCAGATCTACATCGACGTTGTCAACTGGATGCTGCTCGTCTGCGTGCTCTTCGTCATGCTCCTCTTCGGCGAGTCGGCCCGCCTCGCCTCTGCGTACGGGCTCGCTGTGACGGGGACGATGGCGCTGACCGGCGTCCTGATCACGGTCATCTTTCTGCACCAGCGCCGGAGGAACCTCGCAGCGCTCGCCGGAGGGATCGCGCTGATCGACGGCACCTTCCTCTGCGCGAGCCTGAGCAAGCTGGAGACAGGGGGGTACTGGTCGCTCGTGATCGCCGCCATCCCGCTCGGGGTGATCCTGGTCTTTCTCGCAGGCCAAAAGCGGCTCCTTCACGCGTTCCAGCCGGTGCCGCTCGACCAGTTTCTCCGCCAGTACCGCCAGGTGCATGACACGATGAACCGGATCAGCGGCACCGCCCTCTTCTTTGCCCGGGATGTGCAGCGGATGCCGCCGTACATCGCGCGGACCATGTTCGTGAACACGATCCTCTACCAGGACAACATCCTGGTCTCGATCGCGGTCGAGGACGCACCCTTCGGGGTGGTCCACGGCTTCAAGCGGAACCTTGCCGAAGGACTGCGAACCTTCGAGGTCCGGCACGGGTACCTCGAGTTCGTGGATATCGTTTCGATCCTTCGGAACCACGGTATCCACGAGAAGGCGATCTTCTACGGCCTCGAGGAGATCGTGACCAACCAGCCCGCCTGGCGGCTCTTCGCGGTGATCAAGCGAAACGCCCCGACCTTTGTCCAGTTCTATCGCCTGCCGGCGGACCGCCTGCATGGGGTCTCGACGCGGATCGAGATGTGATCGTCGACACCTGGTGCTTGACCAGCAGCACAATCAATTGATAAAAGAGATATACTTGCAGCATTTACCCTAACCCGGTCAATCACCACCGTCGAGTCGCGGCGTCCGGTCGTACCGGCGCTCGTTGCTCATCGAACCTCCGGGATGCACCATCTCCTCCATCCCCCTGGCGGCCGGTGGTGGTGACCCGAACAACAGGACCAGATATCCAGTACAGGGTGTTTTTCACATGCGTATTTCATCCATTCTTCTCGCTCTGCTCGTCGTCTTTGTCGCGGCGATGCTGGTGACCGCCGGGTGCACGAGCACACCGACCACGAACGCGACCCCGGCAGCGACCCCGGCAGCGACCACCGCCGCCGGCACCCCGTCGTCGACGGGGGCCCCAACGGCCGACATCACCGGCAATGAGACGGCGATACCGACGGTCAACGTGACCGCGAACCGGACGGCGGCGCCGTCCGTGAATACATCGTTTGTCAACGCGACCTGGGCGTGGGTCGCACGGGCGGGCTCCGAGCCCGTCACGGTGACGAGCCCCGACCGCTACACTGTGGGTTTCAACGCGAACGGAACCTATGCCCTCAGGGCGGACTGCAACAACGGGACAGGAAACTTCTCGGTCGACGGAAAGAAGCTGACGCTTGCATCGCCGAACCTGACCGAGGTCTACTGCGGCGACAAGTCGCTCGACCAGGACCTCGTCACCGCGCTCGGCAGGGTGACAGCGTTCGAGACGGACGCCCAGGGTCGGCTCGTACTGCTGATGACCAGCTCGAACGAGCGGCTCGTCTTCAAGAAGATCGCGTAACGACCAACCGGCCGGCCGGCCGTCGAATGAGGGTCGGGCTGCCATCTCTTTTTTCGACCGGGGTCTGCGCACCCGTGATAGTCGCCCGCCCGATCACTTTCCCGGCGCGTGGTCCTCCTCTTTAGTATCGTCACGACGGAGAGCTGATGCCGGGCCACCCCCCTGTGCAGAGGGGGGCCGGGCGGACGTGATGAGGATGCCCTTCGATAGGAGAAACCGGTGCCCCCACCGGGGGGATGGTGCAGGGTTCGAACAGAGCGGCCCCCGCCGCCGTGAGACCGGCGATGGCTGACGACCTGTCGGCCTTTCTTGCCTGCTGTCGGCGCTTTCGGCGAGCGCTCAGCGTTGAGGACTATGCGGCGATGGACCGGGTGATTGCGGCCGCCGAGCGCCGCGGACCGCCCCTCGTCCGGGTGATCGACGATCCGCTCGCGGCGGCACTCGTCGCGGTCCTGGTCGGGGTTGCGAAGGAGGGGGAGGGAGGAGGAGACCCGTCACACGAGCGAGTCGTCGATGCGTCAGGCGGGCGTGAAGCCGGCCACGAAAGCCGCGACCGATTCCGGAGGGTCCATGAGAGCGGCATGGTTTTCAGATCACGGGTCAACCCTCGACTTAATGAGCGGTGAGCGTCGGCACTATGTTCAGCGGTTGGGTGGAGGGGAGAAGGGCGGAGAGGTGGCGTTCGGAATCCGTAGCCGGGCGTCTATCCCCTGGTGGAAACCCGCCGAACGGATCGGACTCTGACACCGGACCGGGCGATCTTCGGCGGTTCAATCCGGCACTGCGGCGCAGATCTTCCGGATAATCGACTCATCCTCGCTCGAGATGCGGTAGATCTTGTGCTTGGAACGGTAGTACGAGTCGATGAGGCCACTCTTCTTGAGCACACCGAGGTTATGCGAGACGAGGCTCTGCGACTCGGGGAACCAGGGGGCGACCGCCAACGTCACGCGTACGCGA
>CAYLUL010000005.1:0-5530 GCA_964386835.1 uncultured Methanospirillum sp. | reverse complement strand
GGGGAACATGTAGATGAACTCACAGACGCAGTGATCGCGTTTGAGGAGCAGGAGGAGGATCTTGAGACGGATCGGGTGGCTGAGAAGTTTCATGTACCGACCGAGTTCTCCGACCCGATCGGAGGCGAGCGATGCCGCCTCCTGCGCCAGCTCGTCTTCCCAATCGGCCCGGAGAGCGCAGTCCGCCGGGCAACAGCGGGCGGTTGCCATAAAGAGAGGTGAGAGCAGGGGAGCAATAGCCATTTTCGTCTGCAATCCACCACCAGGTTGAGATAAACCCAGGAGAGAGATTTCAAAAATAATCAATATCCGGCTCCAGGAACTATACCGGCCCGGGGCATACGGTTCATGCAGAGGAGAAGACCATGGACGACGAAACAGTCAGGATCCAGAAGGTCACCGGAACGTGCCCGGCATGTGAAGACTATGCGATGCGGAACTCAACGACACCCCCTAAGATCGCGGTGATGGCCTGCGAGGGCGCATGCGCCCGGGGCGAGGTTGCCCGGCGGGCGGCGAACCTGCTCGCCCACCGGCTCGCACCCCGGGACACGGTACGCATCTGCCTCGGCGGTGCGTTCACGAAGGATACAGGCCAGCGTGATCTCGTCCGTCGAGCCGACCGGGTGATCGCGATCGAAGGGTGTTTCATCAACTGTTCGTCGCGAATGATGGCCGGAGTGCTGCCCGAAATGCAACCGGAGATCGTCAGGGCCGACCTCATCTACAACCTCAATCTCCCGTTCGGGATCGACGAGGTGCCGGATGAGATGTTCACGATCTACGCGCACCAGGTTGCGGACAAGGTCGCGAACGAGATCGAGAAGCGAGGGTCAACACCCGCCTCACCAGCGTGCTTGGGATCGACGCCATCGGGAGATCGTGCCGGATGCGGCCCCACCGAACCGCCGAGCACCTTCCGCCCGAACCCGTGAAGTGCCGGCCAGAGCCCGGTCACGGCGGATCAATCGCTGGATGTCATGAGCGCCGCATGAAAGAGAGATAGGGGTGTGCGGGCCGAGAACCCACGGGGCGGAACGCTGGTCATTGAGGAGGGAGTCGGGGAGATCGTCTCCATCGAGCCGCTCCCCGTGCCAGCGTTCCACCGCGGTCCAGATGTGCCCCCCCGTGGTCGGTCCTGCAGGGTTCCCTGTTTCTCGGCGCTCGCCTCGTGGCGGCCTGTTCGCCAGGGTCGAGGCCGGCGCGCACCGCTTGCCCAGGGGGGCTTCGATCGGATGAACGGACTGGTGTCGACGAACAGGATTATCTCTCGTTATTCCGCACGAATGTGCTGATGGATGTAACACTCATCTCGAAGATGTTCGAGGGACTGCCCAGGCAGGGCCCCGGACTGGACCGATCGACGGCACACGCATGCTCCCTGATCCCCGCACTGCCCAGCGGGGGGCGCATACTCGATATCGGGTGCGGATCGGGTATGCAGACGCTCATGCTCGCCCGGCTCTATCCCGACAGTGCGATCACGGCATCGGACCTGCACCAGCCCTTTCTCGACGACCTCAAAGACCGGGCGGAACAGGAAGGGCTCAGCGATAGAATCGTTCCCTGCCAGGCGTCAATGGACGACCTCCCGTTCGAGAAGGCTTCATTCGATCTCATCTGGTCAGAAGGCTCCGCCTTCATCATGGGACTGGCAGCCGCACTCACCTACTGGAAGCAGTTCCTGACACCAGATGGGTACCTGGTCGTGTCGGACTGCACGTGGTTCACCGATGCGCCATCCGCGGAATGCAGGGAGTTTATGAGGGAACTCTGCCCCGAGATGATGACGGAGACCGAGACCGAAGCGGCGATCCGGGAGATCGGGTATTCTGTTCTCGGTTCGTTCCGTCTTCCCGACGAGGGCTGGTGGGATCACTACTACACACCGCTCGCCAGGAACCTCCCGGCCCTGAAAGAGACGTTCGCGGGCAACGCGGATGCCCAGATGATCATTCGTGGACTCGAACAGGAGATGGAGATGCACCGGACGTATTCGCACGAGTACGGGTACACCTTCTTCGTTCTCCAGAACGGGCCCGTGAGCTGAAGGGAGCTGATGGACGGCCGAGAGACGTGAGTACGATCACCCGGGTGATCCGGGAGGTCGCATGATGTGTCAGGCAGGAGAGGACCAGGGGTGGTTGACGAGCCTGATGATGAGTCGGCGGTGAGCTCCCCGTTCCCGTTCGCGCCCTGACACGTCCCGCTGCCGTCGAGGAATACCGCCCGCTCCCCCTCCCCGTCCTCCCTCCCCGAGGGCTCACCCGGGAGGCGGGCGACTGGATGAACATACTTCATTGTCACCCGGAAACGGAACGTTTCGATCACCTTTTTTTCCCTCAGCGGCGAACGGCCCTCATGGCTACCGCACGACCGATCGCGGCGCAGGTGAAGAGCCGATGATCCAGCTGGCCTTCAAACCGACGACGATCGCCCCGTGCGGGATGAACTGCGGGATCTGCCGGGCGTTCCTCCGGCACAAGAACCCCTGCAGGGGATGCGCCGATCCTGGCACCGCCCGCAACACGTCCTGCGAGAACTGCCGGATGCGCCGGTGCGAGCGGCGCATGGGGGCGTTCTGCTTCGACTGCACCGAGTTTCCGTGCGAGCGGCTCCGGCACCTGGACAAGCGGTACCGGACGAAGTACGGGATGAGCGAGATCGAGAACCTGGCGTTCATCCGCAACCACGGCATCGAGGCCTTCCTGGAGATGGAACGCGAGCGGTGGATCTCTGACCGCGGCATCCTCTGCGTGCACGACCGGGAGTATTACCCGGCGGAACGAGAAGAGACCGGCGGGCCGGCCTCCATTGGTGTTTGAAGAGCCAGGCGATGTCCGCAAACGGTGATCTTCTTGTTGCCGTTCACATCACGGTGAAGCCCGCCACCGTCCATCGCAGGGACGGACGGCCCTTGCACAGTCCGAGGCGGGTCATAGAGGAAAAAGGAGCCGTTCGCTATCGCAGTCTCAACCCCTCCCGGGACCGGGTTCCCCTCCGAGACCTCATTCCACTCGAGACGCGGGCTGAATGCGATCAACCACCTTCCGCTGGTGATAGGCCGTCACGGGTCCGTACGGCCGATGAAGACGAGGGGGAGGGCAATCAGGAGAGGTGCTCGAGGCGCCTGCACGCCTCCTCGAGCGTCTCGTCGCTCTTCGAGAAGGTGAACCGGAGCCGGTCCTCTCCTCCAGCATGGTAGAACGAACTCCCGGGAACCGCCGCGACGCCGACCGTCTCCACCAGGTGGCGGGCGAAGACGGTATCGGTCATCCCGAAGCTGCTGATATCGGTGAAGAGATAGTACGCGCCCTCGGGGAGCTGGCAGGAGAATCCCGCCTTCTGCAAGCCCCGGTAGAGGAGGAGCCGTTTTCGGTCGTAGTCAGCCGCAAGGTCTCGGTAGTACTCCGCCGGCAGCCGGAGGGCGGCCACGCAGGCCTGCTGGAGCGGTGCCGGCGCACCGACGGTCAGAAAGTCGTGGATCTTCCGGATCCGATCGGTCAGGAACGCGTCTGCCAGGGCATACCCGACACGCCAGCCCGTCACGCTGTAGGTCTTGGAGAAACTCCCGATCGTGACGGTCCGGTCCTCCATGCCCGGAAGCGAGCCTATGGAGACGTGCTTCTTCCCGTCATAGAGAATGTGCTCGTAGATCTCGTCGGTGATCGCGATCGCGTCATGATCGATGCAGAGATCCGCGATGAACGAGAGCTCGTCTTTCGAGAAGACCTTCCCCGTCGGGTTGCTCGGTGTGTTCAGGATGACTGCACGGGTCTTCGCCGAGAAGGCCGCTTTCCACTCCTCCTCATCGATCGAGAGGTTGTCACGGAACGAAACGGAGCGCGGCACCGCACCGGAGAGGATCGCGTCCGGCCCGTAGTTCTCGTAAAACGGCTCGGGCACCACGACCTGGTCGCCCGGCACGACCAGGGCAAGCATCGAGGCCAGCATGGCCTCGGTTGAACCGCAGGTGACGGTGATCTCGGTCTCGGGGTCGAGGTCGATCCCGTTATACTCCCCGACCTTCCGGGCGAGCTCCTCGCGGAGATTCCTCGCCCCCCAGGTGATCGCGTACTGGTTGACGTCCGCCTGGATGGCCTCGCAGGCCGCGTTCTTGAGCTCGGGGGGGCAAGGGAAGTCGGGAAACCCCTGTGCGAGGTTGACCGCGTCGTGCTCCAGTGCGAGCCGCGTCATCTCCCGGATCACAGACTCGCCAAAGGTGTCCGCCCGCGATACGAGGGGCGCCCGGGAGAGCGGGCCGGGTGAGACGGGGGGTCGTCCGGCGGGGGCCGGGGATCGCCATGCCATGATCAGGACGTTGTCGCGAGACGAGATAACCAGCATGGATTCAGGAGGCGTCTGACGTCATGGTCTCCGGGATGAGCACGGCTCCGCGTTTGGTCCCGTCGTCCGACTGGAAGCGCCTGCGACGGGGCGATCTGAGAGGGCTGGTGAGGCCGGGAGAACGGGCGTCGCGGGCCGGCGATCCGTCCGGGCGATCTCCTCGCCGAAGACGTCTCGGTTGAACCGATTCCGCGCGATGGTGCAGAGTGCCGAAATCGCTCCCCAACCGATGCCGACACCGGGAGGAACGAGGAGTCACTCCAATCCCATTCAAACCCCAATGGTATATAATATCGTACATATGATTTGGGAAAAGATTCTTTCAGGAAAAAATACGTATCACAGAGCTTCTGCTCGGGCAGTCAGCACGCTCCCGATCCGTCCGGAAGGTCCGGGGGGACCGCCTCCGGAGTTGGGATGTCATTGAGATGGAATCGGTGAGAAGGGTTGCCGGCCGAAGATCCCGGTCACGTCGGCGAAGTCCTGGGCCTGATCCGGTTCATACACCCGCACTTTGCGCCTCCTTTACGCTCTCGGGCCAGGTTCGCCATGCCCACCCGATGACGACGGACGCGACGGGGTCGAAAAAAGCGATGTCACCGTCTTTCGGTCGCGGCGTGATGACACAGCTCTGGCCACCAGTCACCGGGTCACGTTCGAGGCCCAGGAGCGTCCCGGAGGACCGATTCACGGTCGCACCGCATCGGTCCTCGGCGTACATCACCTCGCTCAGGTCATCGGAGAAATTCCAATCGCCATCACGATGCCGTTGGAGGCGACAGTGGGGTCTGGTTGATCGTCGCAACACCCGGGATGTGCTGAGATCTCGGGCTCAGGAAGGCGGGAGATCACCGACCGGGATGGGAAGATGGGGCGACGCATCCGTCCCATGGTGATTGGGACAGGAGAGGCGGTCAAGCACACAGAGCCAGTCTTCGATACTCCGTTCCTGAAACCAGGGTGTGCGTGGCAACGGTTGTGATGAAGATCGAAAAACCGTGATCATGTGATCGAGCTGCCGGATGAATCGGCTCGGGTGGCAGTAACCGAAGAGCCACTTGAAGACGAGCGGTTTTTCGAGCCAGCCGCTCGAGTGTGGGTTCAGAAAAATGGGCGTTAAATGTTCGAAAAACGCCCCGGCCGGGACTTGAACCCGGGTCAAAAGCTCCGCAGGCTTCTAGGA
>CAYLUL010000004.1:19610-30314 GCA_964386835.1 uncultured Methanospirillum sp. | reverse complement strand
AGGCGTACGAAGAGTTCTACTACCGGATCCAGGATGAGGGTGCGAAGTTCATCCGAGGGCGCGTCTCCAACATCCAGGAGGACCCTGAGACCAAGAACCTCTATGTCTATGCAGAGGACACCCTCCTCGGCCGACCCATGGAGGTCGAGGTGGATATGGTCGTTCTCGCTTCGGCAGTGCAGCCGACTGAGATGACCAACAAGACGAGGAAGCTGTTCGGCGTCTCGTGTTCGCAGGACGGCTGGCTCCTTGAGGCGCACCCCAAGCTGAACCCGTGCGGCACAACGACCGCCGGTGTCTTCGTTGCGGGTGCGTGCCAGGGACCGAAGGATATTCCTGACACAGTGGCTCAGGCTGAGGGAGCTGCGTCCGCCGCCTCGATTCCGATCCACAAGGGCGAGGTCGAACTCGAGCCCTATTACGCGATGTGCATCGAGGAGAAGTGTGCTGGCTGTGGCATGTGCGTGAATCTCTGCCCCTACACGGCACTCTCGCTCGTTGAAAAGGATGGTCGGACAGTCATGCAGGTTACCGAGGCAAAGTGCAAGGGCTGCGGCACCTGCGGCGGGTTCTGTCCCGGCGGTGCGATCTGGATGAACCACTTTGCGACTCCGCAGATCCTGGCTCAGATCGATGCCTTCCTCCTCGGAGGTGAGCAGTAATGGCAGAGAATCCCGAAGGCTGGCAGCCCCGAATCCTCGCCATCATCTGCAACTGGTGCTCCTACGCCGGCGCTGACCTCGCCGGTGGGGCTCGCATTCAGTATCCACCGGACGTCCGTGCGATCCGCGTGATGTGCACGGGTCGCGTGGACGCCCTCTTCATCATGAAGGCGTTTACCGACGGGGCCGACTCGGTCCTCGTCTCCGGTTGCCACTTCGGCGACTGTCACTACCTCGAGGGGAACTACAAGGCTGCGAAGCGCATGTTCCTGGTCAAGAGCCTCTTGAAGAACATCGGTCTGGATGACCGGCGCCTCCGCATGACCTTTGTCTCTGCGTCGGAGGGGGCGAAGTGGGCGAAGGTGATCGAGGACGTCGTCAATGTGACCAATGAGCTCGGGCCGTCGCCCTTCAACCAGAAGTTCGGCGAGCTGAAGGAGCTCGTTTAGGCGGTGTTGAGCGGTGGCAGATGCAATCAGTCTCAACCTGATCACCGGCAGGACGATCCAGCAGGGGGTGGCCATGGAGGGTGGCAAGGAGAAGCCGGCCTACACCGAAGCCTGTGGCATCATCGAGATGGACCCTGTCGATATCAAGCGGCTCGGGGTTTATCGGAATACCAATGTCAGGGTCACCTCTGCCTTCGGGACGGTTGTGGTCAAGGCGATCGAGGCGACACAGGGGCCCCACCCTGGTCTCGCCTACATCCCAATGGGCCCCTGGGCCAACGCGGTGATCGATCCGAACACCTATGGGATGGGTATGCCAACCTTTAAGGGCACACCGATACAAGTTAGTCTTGTTGCGAACGAAACTGTGCTGAGCTCTATAGAGCTCGTGCACAAGCTCGTCAAGGAGTAAGCAATGGCGAAAACAGTTACCGATGTATCATGCCCGTTCTGCGGGTCTCTCTGTGACGACCTAGAGGTCCTCGTTTCGGACGACGAGACAAAAGTCCTCGAGGTGTACAACGCCTGCGCGATCGGTGCGGCCAAGTTCATGCATACCGGGTCAAAGGATCGCGTCACCCGACCGCGAATGCAGCAGGAGGACGGCTCATACAAAGAGGTCTCCTACGACGTTGCGATTGAGTACACGGCCCAGATGCTCGCGAATGCGAAGAAGCCTCTCATGTATGGCTGGTCCAACGCCAACTGCGAGGCTCAGTCGGTCGGGAATGATATAGCCGAGGCGGTGGGAGGGGTCGTGGACAACACCGCGACGGTCTGCCACGGCTCCTCGCTTATTGCAATCCAGGACGTCGGCATTCCGAGTTGCACGCTTGGGGAGGTCAAGAACCGCGCCGATGTCGTTATTTTCTGGGGATGCAACCCCGCGCATGCCCACCCGCGCCACCTCTCGAAGTACTCGATCTTCCCGCGCGGGTTTTTCACTGGCAAGGGCCACAAGGGCCGCAAGATGATCGTGGTCGATCCTCGGAATACGGACACCCTGAAGATGGCTGATATTGGAATCCAGCTTGAGCAGGGGCGGGATTACGAGCTCCTCTCAGCATTCCGTGTTGCCATCCGTGGCGAGGATCTGCCCGACGTTGTCGCCGGAGTTACCAAAGAGCGAATCTACGAGGCCGTCGAGGTCATGAAGAATGCCCGGTTCGGAATCATCTTCTTCGGTATGGGTGTGACCCAGTCGCTCGGAAAGAACCACAACATCGACAACGCGATCATGGTGACGAAGGACATGAACGAGTACACGAAGTTCGCCATCATCGCCATGCGCGGTCACTATAACGTCACCGGCTCAGGCCAGGTCATGGGGTGGCAGTTTGGGTACCCGTTTGCGACTGACCTCTCGCGTGGTTTTGCCCGGTATAACCCAGGCGAAACAACCTCGAACGACTTGCTTCGTCGTCGTGAGGTTGACGCCGTTCTCGTGGTGGCCTCGGACCCGGGTTCGCACTTTCCGATCTCTTCAGTTCGGGAGATCGCGAAGCTTCCGTCGGTTGCCATCGTTCCGGATATCACTCCGACGTCTGAGATCTCGAAACTCCACGTTCCGGTCGCGATCAACGCGATCGAGACAGGAGGTTGCTGCTACCGGATGGACAACGTCCCGATTGAGACGCGAAAGGTCATCCAGCCTCGCGAGGGCATGATGACTGATCACGAGTTCCTTTCTCGGGTTCGCGACCGGATCGGTGAGATCAAGGCAATGGCACCGGCTGGCTCCCCATCAACTGCAGAGGCTCAGGAGGCCTGATATCCGTGGCAGAGATCCTGATCAAGAACGGATTCGTCTTTGACCCCGTGACGGGTGTCAAGGGTGATAAGAAGGACATCGCAATTAAGGACGGCAAGATCGTCGAATCGGTCTCTTCGTCCGCGAAGGTCTATGATGCCGCCGGCAAGACGGTGATGGCCGGGGCTGTCGAAGTCCACGCCCACGTTGCCGGACCGAAGGTGAACGAAGGCCGTAATTATCGACCCGAGGACAAGCTCTTCGGAAATAAGGTTGCCGAGAGCAAGGGGACACGCACCACCGGTGGGTTCTCTATCCCTACCACATTCAAGACTGGCTATACGTACGCAAAGATGGGGTACACCGTGGTCATGGAAGCCGCGATGCCCCCCCTTTATGCGCGTCACGTTCATGAGGAGATCCGGGACACTCCGATCATCGACGAGGGGGCATTCCCTGTCTTTGGCAACAACTGGTTCGTCCTGGAATATCTCAAGAACAATGAGGTCGACAACACGGCGGCGTACATCTCGTGGCTGCTGCGTGCCAGCAAAGGATATGCTGTCAAGATCGTCAACCCCGGTGGCACAGAGGCCTGGGGATGGGGGCTGAACTGTCTCTCGGTCAACGACCCGGTTCCGTACTTCGATATCACTCCTGCACAGATCGTGAAGGGGCTGATAGAGGCGAACGAGTACCTTGGTCTCCCCCACTCGATCCATATCCACGCGAACAACCTCGGCAACCCTGGGAACTTCACGACGACGCTTGATACGTTCAAGCTCGCTGAGGGGTACCGCGCCAACAACAAGTTCGGACGCGAACAGACGATGCACCACACGCACGTCCAGTTCCACTCGTACGGCGGTGACAGCTGGCTCAACTTTGAGTCAAAGGCCGACGAGATCATGAACTATGTCAACTCGCACCCGAATCTCACAATCGACACGGGTAACGTGACCCTCGATGAGACCACGACCATGACGGCCGACGGTCCCTTCGAGCACCACCTGACCGAGCTCAACCACTTGAAGTGGGCGAACGTCGATGTCGAGCTCGAGACGGCAGCTGGAATCGTGCCGTACGTCTACAGCCCCGATGTGAAGGTCTGTGCCATCCAGTGGGCAATTGGCCTTGAACTCGCGCTTCTTGCGAAAGACCCGATGCGGTGCTTCATCACCACCGACCACCCGAATGCTGGACCGTTCACCCGGTACCCACGGATCATGAAGTGGTTGATGTCGAAAGAGTCCCGTGACGAGCGCCTCAACTCTTTCAAGCATGCCGAGAAGGTGATCTCCGCGACGCATCTGGCCGGTCTCGACCGCGAGATATCGTTCTACGAACTTGCCCAGATGACCCGTGCTGGACCGGCAAAGGCCCTTGGTCTCGCCGGAACTTACGGTGGTCTTGCGCCAGGGATGGACGCAGACGTCGTGGTCTACGATATCAACCCCGAGTCGTCGTTCACCGGAGAGGATATCGAGCGCGCCTTCACCGCCGCCTCCTACGTCGTCAAGACTGGGGTACCGGTCGTTGAGGATGGTCGCGTCATCAGTAACGGTAATAAGCGGACCCTCTGGGTCAATGCGAAGGTCAATGAGAACGCCCAGGTCATGCGTGACGTCGAGGAGAAGTTCCTCAAGTTCTACAGTGTCAACCTGAACAACTACGAGGTTAAGGGACATCACTACATCCCGAACCCGTACGCGATCGAGGTCGACGCGACCCAGTGAGGTGCAGGGATGGAGACGGTTACACTCACAATTAAGAACACCCCCACCCTCATGCTTGAGGCTGAGGCGATCACCCCCGATGGCCTTGCTGGGAAGACGCTCGACCAGATCCGGGCTCTCCCTGTCTACATGGGTCGCGAGGAATCCACAATCGGTGATTACTTCGACATTGTCGGAAACACCGGAGCGACTGCGGCTGAAACCAGGGTCGTCGTCAAAGGCGATCTCTCCAGGGTGAAATACCTCGGGACCAAGATGTCGGCTGGCGAGATGTTGATCGAAGGCGACGCCGATATGTATGTCGGTGCCTGGATGTCGGGCGGCAAACTGACTGTGAAGGGCAGTGTCGATGGCTTCGCAGGAACAGGGATGAAGGGCGGCGAACTCCTCATCGAGGGGAATGCCGGCAACTACCTGGGATCAGCATACCGGGGCGACTGGCGCGGGATGCAGGCTGGCTTTATCCGTGTTAAGGGCAACGTAGGGTCAGACACCGGTTACTTCATGAATGGTGGTACGATCATCATCGAAGGGAACGCTGACGTCCACGTTGGCACCCATGCCGAGGGCGGCACGATCGTGATCAAGGGGAACGCAAAGTCCCGGCTCGGCGGCCAGATGGTCGAGGGTACGATCATGCTTCTGGGGACAGTCGACGTGATGATGCCCGGCTTCAAGTACACCGGGGACGAGGAGATCGAGGTCGACGGCGAGAAGGTCATGATGTCAGCGTATATCGGTGACCTCGGCGAACGGCACCGCAAACGGAAGGGCGCCACCATCTACGGCAAGCTGTACATTAAGAAGAGTGCGCCGGCAGACACAGGTGCGAGCCGCGAGGCGCGCCTTGCCCGTGCACGCGAGGCGAAGAAGGCCCGGTTCGCCTCTCCCGAAGAGACGGCCTCGGCCTGATTCTCTTCTCTTTCACGCTTTTTTCAATCCAGAATAAACGTTTATCTCTCTTCACCGCCCCACGTTATATGATAGGACAATGACCTGCACCATCATCGTTGGCGGTTTTTTCGGAGACGAGGGGAAAGGAAAGATCGTCGCCCATATTGCTCACCAGGACACGCCCACGATCATCGCTCGTGGGGGAGTCGGCCCGAATGCGGGTCACACCGTCCAGGTGGGGGATCGACAGTACGGTGTCCGGATGGTGCCCTCGGGTTTCGTCTATCCGGACGCTCGCCTTTGCATCGGCAGCGGTGTCCTGGTCGATCCCCGGGTCCTGGTGGCCGAGCTCGACACCCTGGATGCACATCAGCGTTGTTTCGTCGACTATCGCTGCGGCATCATAGAGGAGGAGCACATCCTTCGTGACCAGAAATCCGATCATCTGCGTGAAAAGATCGGCTCGACTGGGACCGGTTGCGGCCCGGCAAACGCAGATCGCGTGATGCGAACCAGTCGGCTCGCCGGCGATCTCCCCGAGCTGAAGCCATATCTAATGGATGTGCCTGCCGCCGTGAACGCCGAGATCGACTGCGGGAACACGGTCCTCCTCGAAGGGACGCAGGGCTTTGGGATCTCTCTGTATTACGGGACCTATCCCTTTGTAACCAGCAAGGACACCTCAGCCTCTCAGATAGCAGCGGACATAGGGGTGGGGCCGACTTCAATCGATGATGTTATCGTCGTCTTCAAGGCCTACCCGACCCGAGTAGGAGAAGGACCGTTCTCGACAGAGATGAGCCACGACGAGTCGAATGCCCTCGGTCTTCAGGAGTTTGGCACTGTGACCCACCGGGAGCGTCGTATCGGCGGTTGGGACGGGACGATGGCTCGGTACTCGGCGATGATCAATGGATGCACTCAGGCTGCGATCACCGGGATCGACAAGATCGACAGCTCATGTTCCGGTGTCACCGAGTACAGTCGTCTCTCTGCAAAGGCGAAAGAGTTCCTGCGCGACGCTGAGGCGGACATAGGTCGGCCGATCACGCTGATCTCGACTGGACCTGAACTCTCCCAGATCATCGACCTCAGAGCTGAGTACCGGACGTGATCGGGATATGAAATCGAGCATGATGGAGATCCTGTGCTGTCCTGTCTGCAAAGGGGATCTTGCCCTTGACGTTTTCAAAGAGGACGATCACGAAGTGCTCGAGGGGCGTCTTCGGTGTGGGGCATGTTCGATCGACTACCCGATCGAGGATGGGATTCCCAACCTGCTTCCACCTGGGGCCGGTATCTGATCCCGACAGGGGTGCGAACGATGGCGAACGAGATCCACCTGAACAACGCCGGAATAAACAGCATCTCCACCCCGGTGGTTCCTCTGCAGGTTCTGGCCGGCACGTCGCTGAGGTTGAAACTGGTCAACCACGGGGCTCCGATTCATCTCACGCTCACATCGTCGAATGCCTCTCCGTTCTCCGATTTTTCTCACCAGAACATCTATGTACGTGAGGAGGTCATCCACGAGATCCCCATTCACGAGGACGCCTTTCCGGGATTATTCGATCTTACCGTCGTCACTGGGTACGGGACCGTCCGAGCGTCATTTCAGATTCAGGTGCTTCGCGAACCCGAGCGGCAACCGGAACCCCCGGGACGCCCGAAGTTTCAATCTATCGTGCCCGAGGACCGGGGGCTACCTCCGGTCGTTCTCCTCTTTGCAGGGGCGGGTGTCGTCCTTTACCTGGTCTGGTGGGCAACTCGGCTCGAGGTCGTGAACTTCGCAGCATTCGCTCTCTTGATGGCAGGGCTCATCGTCGGATGGTTGATCCAGCGATCGTAGGGGGCGCGGTTCTTCTTCTTGCGCTCATCGTCGATCGTCTCGTCGGCGATCCGCAGTCCCCATATCACCCGGTGGCCCTCCTGGGGCGGCTAATCGGCTTCTGGGGGCGTCCTGGACGTTGGCCCGTCCAGGTGCAGCGGTTGGGGGGCCTCCTCTTCACGGTTGCCACCGCAGGGCTCTTTTCGGTGCCATTCTTTCTTTGTGATCACCTCGGGGACCTCCCCCTCATGGTGTTCGGCCCGTTCCTCCTGAAGGCCTGCTTCGCATGGCGTGCTCTCGAAGAGCATGCCTTGGCGGTGGAAAACGCACTCCGTCTCGACCTTCAGGACGCGCGACAGCTTGCAGGGCGCCTCGTCTCTCGGGATACGGCCCCCTTGAATGCCGAGCAGGTCCGTTCGGCCGCCTACGAGTCAGTAGCGGAGAACCTGGTCGACTCAATCACTGCCCCCCTCCTCTATTTCTCTGTCTTCGGACTGGGTGGCGCCGCCGTATACCGAGCTGTCAATACAATGGATGCAATGCTTGGTTACCGGGACGAGCGCCTCCGACTCGGATGGGCTGCGGCGCGGTTCGATGACATCCTCGGTTTCATTCCCGCCAGGATCACCGGTGTCGTCCTCCTTGCTTGGTTCTCGTGGATCGGCAGGGGTCCGGAGGCCTGGCGAACCCTCCGTTCCGACAGGCGCAAGCGCCCTGGTTTTAACGGCGGGATTCCGATGGCCCTCATCGCGGGGGGTGTCGGCGTCGCTTTTGAGAAGCCGGGTGTCTACCGAATCGGAGCGGCGGAGATGACCCTGGCGGAGGGGGGTCCAGAGATCGTGCGCGCGGTCCGTGTTGCGACGGTCGGGACCATTGTTCTCAGCCTGATCACACTATTTTTATGGGCCGCACTCTCCAATAGGATACAGCTATGAAGCTCGAGGAGTTGAGGTTCGGGACCGAGCTCGTCAAACGAGGTTTTGCCTCGATGCAGAAGGGCGGGGTCATCATGGACGTGATCAACGCCGATCAGGCGCGGATCGCCGAAGATGCCGGGGCGGTCGCCGTCATGGCGCTCGAGCGAGTGCCGGCCGAGATCAGAAAGGCTGGCGGGGTGGCACGTATGGCCGACCCGGAACGGGTCGCCGAGATCATCGATGCTGTCTCGATCCCGGTGATGGGCAAGGTCCGTATCGGTCACTTTGTCGAGGCGCGGATCCTCGAGGCACTTGGCGTCGATATGATCGATGAGTCCGAGGTGTTGACACCGGCCGATGAAGAGTTCCATATCGAGAAGACCGGGTTCACCGTTCCCTTCGTCTGCGGCGCCCGAAATCTCGGTGAGGCCCTTCGGCGAATCAACGAGGGAGCCGCGATGGTGAGGACCAAGGGCGAGGCGGGGACAGGAAATGTCGTCGAAGCGGTTCGTCACATGCGGGCGATAACGGGAGAGATCCGGCAGCTCAAGGGCATGGATCAGCAGGAACTCGCCGAACGCGCGCGTGTCATCGAGGCACCGGTGGAACTGGTCGCTGAAAGTGCTCGGATGGGTCGTCTTCCGGTTGTGAACTTCTCGGCCGGTGGGATCGCAACCCCGGCCGATGCGGCCCTGATGATGCAGTTGGGGGCGGACGGCGTCTTCGTCGGCTCCGGCATCTTCCTCTCAGAAAACCCTTCCCAGATGGCAAAGGCGATCGTGACGGCGGTCGACCACCATGACGATCCGCAGCAGCTCGCAGAGTGCTCGAGGGGACTCGGGACAGCCATGCGGGGTCTCGACGTTCATACACTGGCGGAGAACGAGGTGCTTCGGTTCCGTGGGCGCTGACGCGGACCTGAAGGTCGGGGTTCTCGCCCTTCAGGGAAACATCTCAGAGCACGTTCGGGCTTTCGAGATGGCACTCTCCGCCAGGATCGGAGATCATTCATCCGTTGTTCCGGTCAGACGTGCGGCGGAGATTGATAGTCTTGATGCTCTGGCACTGCCGGGAGGGGAATCGACCACGATCTCTCGGTTGATCGAGAAGAACGGGTGGCGCCGTCCACTCACTGACTTTTCTGGCGGGCTCTTTGCCACCTGCGCGGGGATGGTGCTCCTTGCAACATCCGTCGATACCCCTCGGGTAGAGCCCCTTGGAATGATCGATATGAGAGTTGAACGCAATGCCTTCGGACGACAGCATGAGTCGTTCGAAGCGGACATTCCGATCAGCGGTCTTAATTCCCCGTTCCACGCAATCTTCATTAGGGCGCCAGTCGCGGATCAGGTTGGCACCGGGGCCGAGACTCTGTCACGGGTGGACCGAGGAGTGGTCGTCGTTCGACAGTCCCGACATTTAGCGCTATCATTTCATCCCGAGCTGGGAACCGATCTCCGTCTCCACGATCTCTTTCTCGAACGGCTCTGACTGGCGGCCCAGAAGTTTTTTTTCCTCCTCCTGCCCTGCATATCCTCATTGTTCAGGGTCGGTTCCTGGTCAATCACTGCCTTCAGAGGTTCATGGGCGAATAAAGCTCACGCATGATTGAAAGGACCTATCCCGCTCAGTGCGGAAAGGGGCTCCGACTCGAAGGGATGGGCACTCGTCAAAAATGAATGCTTCGACAACCTCGAGCATCCGGGAGGGCGTTGGCCGACGTTGATAATTACAACTCAATCGAGGGTGAGTGAACCGACAACCCGGAGCCTCCCTCCATCAAGCCAGCAGAGCAGGACTCGAGCGTCAGGGGGATAGACAAGGGGCCGTTCGAGTTCGAGCCGGAGCTGGGGGTGGTGCCAGTCTCCTTCGACTCCAATCCCGATCACCCGGGCAGGCAGGAACTGCATCCAGTGGCCGACGGTGAGGACCATCCCCTCCTTGAGTGGTGCGGGCCAGTAAGGGACCATCGACGCCTTTCCTGAGAGATGGGCGGACTGGACCAGGTCAGGGTCCGTCGTAAGCACGTCTCCGCGAATCAGCTCCTCAGCCTCGATCCCCTTGAGTGCGAGGCCGACCCGGTCACCCAGGTAGCCTGCCGGCGCGTCATCATCGTGTCGCTGGATCGAACGGACCTGGATGGATCGGTTCGTCGGGAGTATTCTCATCGTATCGTGGCGTTTGACCGCACCGCGCACCACGTCCCCGAGGACGACTGTCCCGATCCCCTTCACCGGGAATGCGTGGTCGACTGGAACCGCCCCGGACGACGGCCCCTGGTCCTCGATCAGTTCGGCGGCCCGAGCGAGGATCTCTTCCCGGAGGGCGATCGGATCATCCACGCGGACCTGATAGCCTTCCACCACCGTTCCCCGGATCAAGGGGGCAAGTTGCTCCGGTGTCAGGTAGTTCCTGAGGACAAGATACCCTTCACGGACTCCCATGCAGTCGAGCATCAGCACCTGTTC
>CAYLUL010000004.1:11543-19600 GCA_964386835.1 uncultured Methanospirillum sp. | reverse complement strand
TGCAGCGCGGGCCGGCGATATCGCAAAGAAGAGAGAGGCGAGCCGCTCTGGGTACCGAGTTGGTTCGAGGTACGTGACAGTCACGTCTCCCTTCTTCATGTTGTAAAACGTGATGTCACTCGTGGTCCCGGCTTTCCCGAGGTCCCTGGCATACCCGACAGGTGCGAGGACCGCCACGTTCAGGTTCGGCATCGGTACATGTACCGTGCGCGGAGCCATTCAAGTTGACGCTTTTATCAACTCTTCACTGTCTCTTCAGGGCATGATCAAAAGCCACGTCTGGGAATATCTTGATGGTCTGGCTGGTTCGAGTTCAATTCGGGTGGTACGAAGGCATCTTCGAGGGATGGGTCGATCTCCCCTTTGGTTGCCGCAGGGTCTTCCAAATATCAGCCTGCGCTGGGGGGCATCCACGATAAGAGATGACGATACCGGTGTTGGAAAATCGGCATCAGGGGCCTGATCGACATCTTCTCGCCCTTTGGTTCCGATGATCGGGTCAGGTTAACGGCGTGCTCAAAGGGCACTGGGGCCTTGACCGGGTCCTCCCGCCTTTCGCGCTCAGGCGGATACGGCGTCCAGACGGAAGACCGCCCTGGATGATCAGCGATTCTGAAAAGTGAGGTGGAAGTCTCGGTTTTTCATTCGACATCACCGAATCGCCATTTATGAAATGTCTCTGGTTCGGACCTTTTCCGGTATCCGTTATCCTTAAAACCGCAAGGGCTGAATTGGTATGTATCAACGTTCACAACAGACCGTGGGGAGTACAATGAGAGTCAGGCACCTGGGAATCCTATGTTGCATCGCGGTCGTGATCTTCTCTGCTGGCGGTGTGATGGCCGCAGCCGGTACGGTCAAGATCATGCCGCTCGGTGATTCGATAACGAAGGGGAGCGTGTCAACCCCTCAAGAAGCCAAGTATCCCACCTACCGATACTGGTTGTGGAACGATCTGGTCGATAACGGCTACGATGTTGATTTTGTCGGCTCATGGTCTTCACCCGACTTCAAGAACTTCACCTTTGACCAGGATAACGAGGGTCATGGAGGCTATTCCACCGACGAGATCCTCCATGGCATTCCCGAAGACAAATGGGAGATCGGACACCTGTCCCAGTGGATCCAGGGATACGAATACGATATCGTTCTGCTCCAGATCGGGACCAATGATGTCGTGCGTGAGGTGCCCCTGAATGAGACGGTGACGAACATCAAGAAGATCGTCAAGGTCGTCCGACAGAGAAATCCGAGTGTGGCGGTCTTCGTCGCAACACTGCCTCCGACGAAGCTCTACCGGCAGGGACTCATCGACCTCAATCAGGAGATTCCCCGGATCGTCGATGAGCTGGATTCGCAACAGTCTCGTGTGATCCTCGTCGAGCAATATTATGGGTATGATGGTGAGGCAGATAACCAGCCGCCGCTCTATGTCCATCCCTGCACGAGCGGTGAGAAGAAGCTGTCCACGAACTGGTACGAAGCTCTCTCCGCCTATCTCGACGGCACCCTCCCAACGCCAACTCCCACGCCGACTCCGCCCCCAACCCCAGTCATAACTCCCGAACCGACCGTCCTACCAACGCCCATCGCGACTCCGGCGGTGATTCAGCCGACGCTGGTAGTCCCGACCATCTCGACTCCTGGCGTGGTGGATCCCAGTTCTTCCTTTGGGGCGAGACGCTACGTGATCGGGGGTCAGCGTGGTCTTGATGGCTCCTCCCGGTACGAATGGGGCTCCAGCGCGCGCTGGGGCTCGGTAACCGTTCCAACGCCACCGCCTCAGGCTGGAGCAGGTTCCCAATCTCGGGCCTTCGTTCGGTGGTATCGAGGTGACCGGTGGAGCTCGGTTCCTGGGTAACGCTCGTTCGATCTCCCCTCCCCTATTTTTTTCATGCCTCTGCCAGTCGAACTCATGATAGCAGAGCGTGGAGTTTGAACCCAGGTACTCTCCTTCCTCGTGGTGATAGTCGGCCTGATCCGATATGATGCGACGATCTGGAACCGGAATTAATCTGAGGGCAGAACGGAGCTTCGGCTCGCATCCAGGCCCCAGGAAGATCAACAAAAAGATATGAGTGGTCGATCTCTTTACCCACTTCGAACAGTTCAGAGATCCTGTAGCGGGATTGCTTCAGCCCTGAGGTGATCAAAGAGGCGTCGGCCCCAGGAGACTGCGTTCGGATCCCGCGAGAAGAGATCGGTCGAACTGTCGTATATCTCAGCATTCCGTTTGTAAAACCCAAGTGAGATGCAGGTATCGGTGACCGTCATGCCGAACCGAATTGGACGGTCGACAAGCCAGACATGGAAGTTGTCGAAGGCATCCAGGGCATTGATCTGGGACCGGTACGGCTCTTTGTCCAACAAAGGCAGGATTGACATGTTCACCAGCAGGTGAACCGGTATGCCCTGTGTGATCCGTCCACCCAGAGACTCAGCGAGTCCGGGGCTCATTACGGCTGATACACCGTAAATCTCGTTCGCTTCGCTGATAAGCTGAAGGTAATGATAGTAAACGTGGAGGATATCCGTCCCCGTATCATAGATGATCTCCGAGTTCAGCAGGTCCCCCAGTCTCTCGAGTAGGGGCCAGGGTACAGAAGAGAGGTCGTGGTCCTCCCAGAACTTCTGGTGCGCGGTGAGGGTCCCCATTGTGAGCGAGAAATCGCCGATCTTCTGCCGGATCAGCAGGCCAAGCGTTGTCGGTGCATACCCCGAACCCTGCGGCTCGACGAGAGTAAGGGACTCGAGCTTGCGTATCTTCGGAATGAGGGCCTGAGACGTGCTCCCCGTAACCTCCCTGAGCCGTGAAAGCGGTGTCCCGGCCGGGTCTACAGAGAGAAGAATCTGTATCATCAACCTGGACCCATAAATTGACTGGATAGCCTTGTAGTATCGTTCAAAGACGTCGAGGGTGGTCAATTTTTCACGACTCCGTACGAAACATGCTCCTTGGTCATTCGAGACCATCACATATGTGTGTTGTGAATTGTTCATCGGCACAACGAATATTTATCGCGCCAATGAACATTCAGCTCAGAGAATCATTGGCAAGAATCCCTGTAGGAGAAAGATCACCGATCCGATGACCAGGAACTGGCCGTCTGAGAGAATATCGCAGATAAGATCGTGCTGGTTGATCCTCCCGAACGAGGTGATGCAACATTGGGTGTAAAAATGCGCACCCGCATAGAGCGCAGCAATCAGTGGAGGGATCAGCGTGCCGATACCGAGCATCACCACCACGCATGCTGTGGTCCAGTTCATGAGCCCGAGTACTCCTTTCGTCCTCTGGACTCCAATCAGGACCGGGATGGTCCTGACACCGGCGAGGGCATCGCCCTCCCGGTCACGCATGTCGGGAAGAGAGGATGCAATAAAGGCGTAGGAGAAGAAGAAGAGGAGACAGAGGCCAGTCTCCAGGGTGACCGGCGCTCCGGTGGTCACCACCGGCAGAAGGACCAGGATGCACGACCATGATCCGCCTACGACAAGGTTCTTCATCACGGGGATCTCTTTCAACCGCCGATATCCCAAGCACCGAGGCAGGATCGGCATGCTGTAAAACACCCCCGCGATCAGGGGCACAAGGGTGACAAGGACCGCGATCAGGCCATACGGAACTGCGATCAGCACCGCTGCCAGATAGGCCAACAGTGCACCGTAGAAGAGCGGATTTTCGTACCGCTTCGTAAATGAGTAGCGATCCTGACGGTTTACACTATCCTCCTCCTCGTCGGTTTTTCGATTCATGTTGTAGACGGAGAACGGTACCAGCATCATGATTGCGAGTACCACGGGTACGGGCTCAAGCCCCTGGATGAGGCAGGAGGTGTAGACCATGCCCACTCCGGCAATCCCGACGAATGTCGAGGAAAAAAGGAGGAAGTCGACAACCGATCTGATGATTTTTGCGAGGTCGAACCCACTCGATGGCAGGTGAACCCGGTTTTCCGTATGATTCCCATCACACGTTGAAGGCATGAGGAGAATGTTCCAACTTCGGGTAAACGTTAATTATTACAATAAATCTTCATCTCCTAGAATAACATTCTCTTCAACGATGAAGAAGAAACGAACTCCTGAACCGGAAAAGGGGTGATGAACTCGAAAGGTCGTGATAAATAAATGAGTCAATCGATAATGTATCTGAGTGGAGCGATCGTTCACGTGCCCGATGATTGGGGCGTGTGGTGGTCCGGGTCCATCTGGTCAATGAATCTTATCCGGTAAGTGCGAGTGTGGTCGGTGCGGTGAATGAGATGGTGACGATAACAATTCCGAGAAGAGAGGCGGTCGCGAAGGCAAGGGCGGCGGACGTGGTCTTTCAGACGCAGCTTGTAGCGATGGCCATGCTCCCTTCGGTGGGAAGCGAGGCTGAGCTTCAGCCTCAGCAGCGCGATCTTCTTGCTGCCTACGGCGTCACGGTTCATGATCTCAGGACGATTGTTCTCGAGTGTGCCGCACTCGAAGGCCGCGAAGTCCGCATTGGACGCTTCTGGCTTGACATCGAACTCGATCCAGGAGAGGGAAAGAGGCGTTCACGGACCGAGGGGCACTTCTATGGAGTTGTCGAGCGTGACGGACCGGTCTCCATCACCTATGCCGGCTCCGATGGGTTCGAGATGCGATGGCAGTCTCCGAGCCTGCCTGGGGGCGGATGCTCATTGAACCAGTCCGTGGACTGATGATGGAGCGGAGGGTGATGCAGGAGGGTACAAGGGAGTCGTGCCCCATCACTATCCTCTATGTCGATGACGACCCGGACCTTCTTTCGATCGGCCGTCGATTTCTCGAGAAACTGGGCTCGTACCGGGTGGAGTCGGTGCAGTCAGCACTCGCTGCACTCGACCATCTCAAGAGTTCATCTGTCGACCTTGTCCTCTCGGACTATCAGATGCCCGACATGGATGGCATCACCTTTCTCAAAGAGGTCCGATCATCCTACGGGGATCTTCCGTTCATCCTCTTCACTGGCCGGGGGCGAGAGGAGGTTGTGATCGAAGCCCTGAACTCGGGGGCGGATTTTTATCTACAGAAGGGTGGGGACCCCCGCTCGCAGTTCGTCGAACTCGACTTCACCATCCAGCAGGCGGTCACGCGAAGAAGGATCCTTCGGCAGGCCTGTTCAATCGACCGGCTCAACACCCTGCTCTCTCGGATATCGGCGGCTGCCTCGAGCGCCCTGACCCGCGATCTGTTTCTGCAAGAATGCTGTCGTGCCACGGTCGAGAGCGGGGTGATCCACAGCGCCTGGATCGGGAAGATGGTGGGAGATCCCGGAGATGTCGACCTTCTGGCGTTTGCGTCCGAGGAATACGAAGATCCCCTGCAGGTTCGATCCGGCCTCTTCGAGGATGCCGGCCTCAAAGGGGCCTGCCGTCTGGCGCGGACGACGGGATCGCCGCAGATCTGCGAGTCGATGCACCTTCTGACGCAAGTGTTCCCCCTCTCCGTTCATGATCGGTGCACCGGTGTCTTTGTTGTCTCTGAAAAAAAATCGGGGATTTCTACAGACGAGGAGCACCGCCTTTTTGGGAGGGTCGCCCAGGAGATCTCATCAGCCGTTGAGCGGTTCGAACGAACGTCGGATTTGGCCCGGTTGAAGGAAGCACTTTCAGACTGGCAGATCCGTTTCAGGCTGCTCGCAGACCACTCCCCTCTCGCATTTCTCACTCTCGATCCCTCGGGCCATGTCGTCGATGTGAACCGGGCATCGTTGGAGCTGCTCGGTCGGACCCGGGATCAGGTGATCGATAGACCCTTTAGGCAGATAGTCAGTCAGGGGTGCCAGAGCCATCTCTCGCGTCTCCTCCCCGGATCGACATACACCAGGATGAAACGTCCGTTACGACTCCGTCTTGTCCGTGGCGACCACTCCCCACTTGAGGTCGAGGTGACCAGCGAGGTCTCTTCCGGGCCGGATGGACACCTGCTCGGAGTTCACTGTCTCCTGCACCCGCTGAATAATGTTGTCATCAACCCGTCGCTTGACTCTCGGTAGACCTCGCGAAGTTCCTTATCGCCGGCTTTCAGGGTCGAAGACCCCCCTCTCGAGCGAACGGTCTGGCAGGGGGCCCGTGACTCCCTTCCTCAACGGTGTGTCGTCCCCTTCGTCCTTTCTGCCCGGTGTGAACCCTAACTTGTCGGCTTCTCTTCAGCCGAGATGTTTCCGGTCTCCTTTCTGATCCGTCCCAAAAAACTGTCGACCAGTTCGGGAGCCCGATCTCGCAGACCGAATCCGACGACGATAGCGATTGCTGCTCCCAGGCCCAGCCCGAGCCCCCAGGCGACCGGTGTTATGAAGATATAGATGATCGTCAGGTCGATCCTCAACTGCTGGAGTGCGAGCATCACCAGGACGAAGTACAGGAAGGCCTGGAGGATTGTGATCATGGGCCCCATCATCGAGATCTCGCTGGTCGTCCCCAGGTGCCTGAGGAGATCAGCGAAGTAGTCGATCACAATAAACCCGACGATGAGTATGATCACGAACACCGCAACGTTCGGAACAAACGCAACAATGTCCTGGACAAGATCGGTGAGGAACTCGAGCTGCAGCACATTTGCCGCTGCCAGGATTGCGATCAGATAAACGAACCAGCGTACAATCACATCGAAGAACTGAACGATGCCCCGGTTCCCCGCTCCCCCGTATTGTCGGTCAATTGCTCGGCCGATAGAGGTATGGGAGAGAGCGTCATCGACGCCCCCCCGGTCGAGGAGGGTTGAGACCGTCTTTCCAAGAATCCTGCCGATGATCCAACCGATCACCAGGATCACGATCGCTGCGAGCAGGTTTGGCAGGAACACGATGACCTGGTTTGTCATCTGCTGGATACTGGTTATGATGTCCACCACTTCAATCACCTGCTCTTCTCTCGGGTTTGAAGTGATATTAATATATATCTTAAATATTATTTGTGGTTGTTTTTCCCCAGAAAATATCCTGGGCAACCTGCTCGAAGACGACTACCACCGAAGAATTGCCACAGGCTCATCATCCTCGAGGTCCAACGCATCTTATAACCATGACTGCACGTCCCCTATATCTCGGGCTGGTTCAGTCCCCTGTTGGCCCTAATCCAGAGGAGAACCTCTCGAGAACGGTCGATCTCGTGAAGACGGCGACCGAACAGGGGGCCCAGATCATCTGTCTGCAGGAACTCTTTCGGATCCCGTACATCCCTCGTGAACTGGGTGTCGATCCAGCCCCTTATCTGGAGACAGTGCCGGGTCCTTCAACCGACGCCCTGGGAGCACTGGCAGAAGAGCATGGTGTCGTCATCATCGCTCCGATATTTGAATACGGCGAAGACGGACACCACTACAATACCGCTGTTGTCCTGGGGCCCGGAGGCATCCTCCGCCCGGTGTACCGAAAAGTGCACGTTCCGCACGACCCCAACTTCTGGGAGAAGGACTACTTTTCTCCAGGGGAACAGTTCGTTGTCCTTGACACTCCTTTCTGCCGGCTTGCCGTCCTGATCTGTTACGACCAGTGGTTCCCCGAGGCTGCCCGGGCCACTTCTCTCCAGGGAGCGGAGCTCCTTCTTTATCCTACGGCAATCGGACGGGTGGTGGATGGAACTCCCGAAGAGGGCGATTGGCAGGACGCCTGGGAGACTGTTCAGCGGGCGCATGCGATCGCGAACAGCGTCCATGTCGCTGCGGTAAACCGTGTCGGTACTGAGGGGAACCTCCGGTTCTGGGGGGGGTCGTTTGTTTCCGATGCGTTCGGCAACATTCTGGCTCGTGCAGGGGGCAATGAAGAGGTCCTCGTAGTACAGATTGATCTCTCTATGAACGCCCGTGTTCGGGAGGGTTGGGGGTTTCTGGCGAACAGGCGGCCAGGGTCATACGGCACCCTGATCGCCGGTGAGGTGGGTGATCCAGCCCCGGTTGTACCGGCAGCGCTCGGATACCGGATGCCCGCTGAGTGGGAGGCGCACCGCGCGTGCTGGCTCTCCTGGCCTCATGATCCGCTCACATTTCCCGACCTTGCCGCGGCGGAGTCGTGTTACGTCGAGATCATCCGCGCGCTCCACGATCAC
>CAYLUL010000004.1:0-11533 GCA_964386835.1 uncultured Methanospirillum sp. | reverse complement strand
GGAGAAGCGCCCGGACAGTGGACTCCATGGCTTGATCCGTGACCATTAATTCATCCGCGCGCTCCACGATCACGAGACGGTCGAATTAATGGTCACGGATCAAGCCATGGAGTCCACTGTCCGGGCGCTTCTCCTCGAAGCGGGAATCGACTCGAACACCGTTTCCTTTCACCATTTCCCCTACGCCGATGTCTGGTTTCGAGACTACGGACCCACCGTGCTTCTGCACCGGGACGGAAGAAGGCGAATGTTGGTCGGCTGGCACTTCGATGCCTGGGGTGGGAAGTACGATGCCCTGATGGCTGACGCGGCGATGCCGACTCAGATCGCCTCCCTCATCGGTCTCCCCCTAACCTGTCCGGGGATTACGCTCGAGGGGGGCTCGATAGAGACGAACGGGGCCGGTACCCTGCTCACGACTGAAGAGTGCCTGCTGAACCCGAACCGAAACCCGGACCTGACTCGAGTCGAGGTGGAACGATACCTTCGGGATTATCTCGGCGTGAGGCACATCTGCTGGCTCGGGCGGGGGATCGTTGGGGACGACACTGACGGTCATATCGACGACATTGCCCGTTTTTCCGATGAGCGAACAATCCTTGTGGCTGTCGAAGAAGACCCGAACGATGCGAACTACGAGGTGCTCCAGGAGAACCTCCGTCGCCTTGAGTCCGCCGTTGACCAGGATGGTCAGCCCTTTCGCGTGGTTCCGCTCCCGATGCCGGCGCCGGTGGTCGATGCCGACGGGTGCCGATTGCCTGCGAGTTACGCGAACTTCTACATTGGTAATGGAGTTGTGCTCGTGCCTGTCTTTGGTGATGTGAATGATGCGCTGGCCCTTTCGATCATCCGGAAAGCCTTCCCCGGACGGGAGGTACACGCGATCGATTGCCGAGCCCTTGTCGCGGGACTCGGCGCGATCCACTGCATCAGCCAGCAGGAGCCGCGAAGCAGGTAGGTGACCAGGACGAAACGACGACTCCTTACACTCTCCCGACCAACGGTATAGGCGATCGCCATGACCGACCGGCATTCGTTCGTCGCCCGTGTCCCTGACGAACCCGGTACCCTCCACCGGGTGGCCGAGCTCTTGAAGGAGCATTCAATCAATATCAATCGCATCCAGTACGACCACCGAATCGACCGGAACACTGTCTTCTTCGAGGTGACCGGTCCTCTGGAGGGGTATGCCCGGGTCGTCGAGGAGCTCGATCGGATCGGTTATCTTCAGACCCGGCTCCCCACCCTTCGCCTCCTGACTCTCTACGTCTGGCTGCCCCATCGTCCCGGCGGTCTCTTTGAGTTTCTCCAGGAAGTGACTGACGCTCATGCCAACATCGTCGGGATTGATTTCGATGACCGCGGTGTCTTCCCTGAGCGAGTCGAACTGACCCTGAACCTCTCCGAGTCCCTGGCGATCGAAGCGCTCCTCGAACGCCTGAAGGCGCGGTACCGACTGGAGGTGGTAGAATATGACGCCACCTCCAACCGCCTTGACGATACGATCTATTACGTCCGACTTGCAGAACAGATTCGTGAGCTGATCGGAGAGGCGGATGACCGGTTTCTGCTCTGCCTCCTTCAGGACATCAACCATGTGGTCCAGGAGCTGAATCACCGGGGGCGTGACCCAGCCAAGACATTCGAGACCTGTCTCGCAGCCGGACGGCGTCTCTGCGAGACGCAGGGCGAGGGTTTCTACGCCGATATCCAGCAGGTTCAGGTGAGCGATCGGGTACGGCTCTGGTGTTTTCAGCTCCCGGCGGGGGGCAACACGTATCTCCTCGATGCCGGAGACGACCTCGTGCTCGTGGATACCGGTTTCGGCTGTTACCACGACGATATCATGCGTATGATGCAGGCGCAGGGTCTTCCCGATCTCGTGCGCCTCTCGCGGGTGGTGGTCTCTCACGCCGACGCGGACCATTCGGGTGGGGCAGGCCTGTTCTCTGTTCCTTCTCTCATGCATCCCGCGACGCTCCAGATCGGACGAGACCTCTCACGTGCTTACGGCTCCCGCTCTCAGGAATCGGTGCTCGAAACTGTATATACAACCCTCATCAACCTCTTTTCAAAATACACACCTGCTACTGAGGTTCGGACGTTTCCGACAGCGCCTCTCGGCGAGCGGGCGGGCTTTAGCATCATCGACCGCCTCGCTGTCGGCCCCCTGATCTTCGAGGTTCTGGAGGGGCACGGCGGCCACATGCACGGACAGTGCTACCTGTTCGAGCCCGATTATGGCCTCCTCTTTTCGGCAGATGCCCTGATCAATTTTGACAGCCTCACCGACGATCGGAGAACCTATGCCTCGATAGCGGTCTACCTGGTGACCTCGGTCAACGTCGACAGTGATCGTGCCCGTGACGAACGGCAGGCCCTCCTTGAACTTGTTGCCGAGACCGATGCCCGTCTCGCCTCTTCTGGGCGTCAATGTCTCGTAGCCGGCGGTCATGGGGCCATCTCCATCCTGGAAGGGGGTCATCTTCGCTCGTACGGAGTGCCAGAGCCATACCGACCGGGACGATGAAGATCGCAATCGCTATGAGCAGGGCTGTCAAGACGTTTTGCTGGAGCTCCCTATGGCCATCATCCTTCCGCAACTGATCGTTGAGCTCCTGACACTCTCGCTTGACCTTTTCGAGATCGGCCTCCTGGTTTTCAATCTTTCTGCCATCATCGCGATCGTCTTCGTCGAACGGCGAAACCCGACGGCAGCTCTCGCCTGGCTCGCCGTTCTGATCCTGATTCCGTACCTGGGATTTGTTCTCTACCTCCTCTTTGGCCGGCATCTCTATTCTGAGAAGCGATTCTGTCTCAAGGAACTGAATGATCAGCGAGTACGATCAAAGGTCCGGCGACAGCGCCGGGCTCTTGATGAACGAAGGATAACATTCTCTGACTCTGAACTCGACCGATTTCGACCCCTGATGCGCCTGCTCCTCGCCGAGGACCGGTCGATCATCTATACCGGGAACCGAATCGGGTATGAAGACCGGGGAGAGGTTCACTTCGCCGAGATGCTCGAAGCGATTCAGGGGGCACGCAACCACGTTCACATGGAGTACTACATCATCCGGAACGACGAGCTTGGACGCCAGTTCATCAAAGCCCTTGCCGAACGGGCCAGTGCCGGTATCCCAGTTCGATTGGTCTATGATGCAGTGGGCTGTCTTCGGGTCGGGAAGCGGTTCTTTCAGCCCCTCATCGATGCCGGGGGAAAGGTCGTTCCATTCTATCCAGGTCTTCTCGGCATCATCAACTTCAGGATCAACTACCGGAACCACCGAAAGATCCTGGTTGTCGATGGTCAGGTCGGGTTCATCGGTGGCTTCAACATTGGGGTGGAATACCTGGGTGATGGGCCGCTCGGATACTGGCGGGACGCTCACCTCAGGATCGAGGGCGATGCGGTCCAGGCACTCCAAACGCGGTTCCTGATGGATTGGAACCATGCTTCAGGGGAGCAGGATGTGTCGGATGTTGAGTTGTTTCCCGAACCGTGCGTGAAGGGGAGCGTTGCATGCCAGCTCGCCTCTTCGGGGCCGGATACGCCAGAAGCAACGATCAAGGAAGGCTTTCTCAGAATGTTGATGTCAGCTGAACGGTCTATCGAGATCACGACGCCGTATTTCGTTCCGGATGATCCTGTTCTCGACGTTCTCCGTGTCGCCGCCCTCTCAGGCGTGCAGGTCCGGATTCTTATCCCGTCCAGGCCAGATCATATCTTTGTATACTGGACGACGCTCAGCTACATCGGCTCCCTTCTCGAAGCGGGCGTTCGGGCATATACCTACGACCGGGGTTTTGTTCACGCAAAGACCTGCGTAGTCGATGGCCATGTGTGCACGATCGGCACCGCGAACTGGGATGTCCGCTCCTTTCGGCTGAACTTCGAGACAAACGCTTTTGTGTACGATCGCCCCCTCTCAGAGTCTGTTCGTCAGGCTTTTGACCGTGACCTTGAGTTCTCAACTGAACTGACAAGGGAACGATACGCTGCCCGAGGCAGGATCATCCGGTTCAAGGAATCGATCTCGCGCCTCCTGACCTCAGTGCTTTGAATGTCGGAAAAAGGTTGAGAGTGATACGCTTTCGTCTCTGCGCATCAGGCGAACATTGCGCCTGTCGAACCCGGGGAACTGCCGCGGTCAAGCTCACCCGAAAACTTCTCAATCGCCCTGATCAGGTCGTCGTGTGTGACCGTCTCGTGATCGGAGCGGATCGCGAACATTCCTGCCTCCATCGTGATCGCCCGGAGATCAGCACCATTTCTCCCGTCCGTTTTTTTGGCAATATCTTTCAGATTGACCGAGGGGTCAAGATTCATTCCGCCTGTGTGAATCTTCAGGATTGAGAGGCGACCTTCCACATCGGGGAGGGGGATCTCGATGATCCTGTCGAACCTTCCTGGACGGAGAAGGGCGCGGTCGAGGATATCGATCCGGTTCGTCGCCCCGATAATGCGCACATCCCCACGGTTCCCGAACCCGTCCATCTCAGCCAGGAGCTGCATCAGCGTCCGGTGCACCTCTCGGTCACCTGATGTGTTGGACTCGGTCCTTGACGCCCCGATCGCATCGATCTCATCAATGAAGATGATTGATGGGCTCTTCTTCTTTGCCAGTTCGAAGAGTTCACGGACGAGGCGTGCACCCTCACCGATATATTTCTGGACAAGTTCCGAACCCACCACTCGGAGGAAATGTGCCTCTGTCTCGTGGGCCACAGCTTTAGCGAGGAGGGTCTTTCCGGTCCCGGGGGGTCCGTACAGCAGCACACCCTTTGGGGGCTCGATCCCGATCCGCTTGAAAAGCTCGGGTTTCTTTAACGGGAGTTCGACCGACTCCTGGATCTCGAGTACCTGGCGCTCGAGGCCCCCGATGTCGTCGTACCGCTCCGTCGGCGCTTCAACGACCTCCATTCCATAGACCTGTGCATCAAAATTTGAAGGCAGGATCTCCACGATCGCCAGAGACTGCTGGTTAAGGGTGCACCGGGCCCCTGGCTTGATCAGGTCCATATCGATATTCGAAGAGAGTCCTACGAGAAATCGTGGGCCGGCTGAGGATCGAACGATCACCCGAGAATCGTCGATCACATCGGTGACCGTTCCGATCACCAGCGGGGGGCTCTTCATCTGCTCGATCTCCGACTTCAGCTTTCGAACTTCCCTTTCGTAACGGACCTTCTGGGTCTCGAGGTATCGCTTATCGGCCTCAAGCTGGCGCAGTTGCTCCCGAAGCTCGGTATTTCTATCCTCCAGGTTCGTGACCCGTTCAAGAAGATACCGATAGAGATCTTCGCCTTTTTGAGGCTCAGGAAAGTTTTTGAGGCTGTCGGGCATGAAAGGCCCCACATAGGTATATAGGGTAATGACTATAAAGATGTTTGCGAGTGACAATGCAGTGCGAGTTATGCGGCGCAAGCACGGCTGGGCCGGGGAAGAAGGTTCGGATCGAGGGAGCCGAGCTCCAGGTCTGCGCGGCCTGTGCGCGATATGGGACCGAAGTCCAGCAGGCTCGACAGGCCCCCCGACGGTACTCCTCGAACTCGCCCGCCCCCGTCGCCCCCGTTCCCGTGCGGCGGAGGCGTGATCTCTTCGATCAGCTGGTCGGAGAACTTGTTGATGATTACGGGGAACGCATTCGGGTTGCCCGAGTGGACAAGGGTTTCTCCACCAGAGATCTTGCCATGGCGATCAAAGAGAAGGAGCTCCTCCTCAAGAAGATCGAAAAGGGAGAACTTGTCCCCGAAGACGCTGTCCGAGCAAAGCTCGAGAAGGTTCTGGAGATTCGACTTTTAGACGTCCCTGAGGATGCCATTGTGCAACAGCGAAAAGAACAGCAGCATCTTTCGACCACGCTTGGGGACGTCCTTTCATTCCGAAAGAACCCGAAGTCGTGAGAACAATCCTCACTTTTTCTCACTTCCACTCCGTGCCTTCCACCCTCCCTTGTCGGTGCTCTTCGGGTTCGCATGTGGTGAAGTGCAATCAAATGGGCTACTGGTTGTTGAAGGTCCTGTCAAAAAACAGGGGTTGGGTTATTTTTTACCAAGGTGGTGATCCAACCCGTAGAGCGAGCCGACTGATCCCCCCACAGCTTCGAGTTGCGCCATCACGTCGCCTGTACTCTTCTCCTCTTCCACCTGCTCGGTGACAAACCACTGGAGGAAGATTGCGGTTGCATGATCCTTCTCTGCCTGCGCAAGGTCCATCAGTGCGCTGATCATTCCGGTGACGGCCTTCTCGTGGGCAACCACCTCGGCAAAAGCCTCCTTCGGTCCTGTCCATTCACGTGGAGGAGCCTCGATCGCATCCATCACGGGCCGTCCGCCGGCGTGGGAGATATAATCGTAGAACTTCATTGCGTGGGTGAGCTCCTCCTTGGCCTGGGCTCGGAGCCAGGCGGAGAAGCCTGGCAGGTTAACGGTGTCGTAGTATGCCGACATCGCCAGATAGAGGTAAGACGAGTAAAGTTCCCTGTTCAGCTGACGGTTCAATGCTGCTTCGATTGACGGTTTCAACACTATTTGGTCACCTCAATCTGGGTGTCGACATCGGTTCAGATAAAACTATGGATTGAGTGACCCTCAGGGCTGAATGACTGCCGTTGCCTGCCGGTTGAACGGGTTCGTCCGGATGGCGAGCGAGTAGAGGAACGGATAGGAACGTCGGAGGTACTGCAGGTGATCGATCCACTCCACAACGAGTAGCCGATAGACACGCTCAGTGTCGATCCGGAGGTGCTCGAGATCGCAGTCAGGCACTGAAGAGAGGTCATCTCTGAACTCCAACTCCTCGACCAGGTGAAAGACCGATCGGAGAAGCTCGGTGAAGGTCTCATGCTCGAGGATCATCGGGTTCTCCAGGAGCCGAATCATGAACTCGGCCCGCTCGTGCAGGAAACTGCGAAGATCACCCATGTCTTGTCTGCCCGGTGTCAGGTGGACTTTGTGATTTGCTATGCTGTTTCGCGCTCTCTGGAATTGATCGTCAGTCCAATCAGCGCCCGCGATCAGGGTCTCCTCAAACTCGGGCCGACATTCATCGAGAGCAGCGAGTCTCGCGAGCAGTTGGTACCCTGTCCACGAGAAGAAGGTCCCGGTCAACATCCGAATCTTTTCAAGTCGCTGTTGTCGATCCCGGAGTTCGAGGAGTCGTTCGAGCACGAGGGTCACGACCAGAATGGAGATGGGCAGGAACGCAAAGTCCTGGAGGATATAGAAACTCGTCGTCTTGGGATCCTGGAAGATCGAGAGTTGCTCAAAGTAAATGACGAATGAGAATGAGATCAGGACGATCGCAAAGACCGCATCATGGTATCGCCACCACCGCATCACCAGCTCACTTGACCTCCTGAGGGAATAAACTGCTGTCAGGAGACCAGGGATCGATACAGGGCTGCGTGGCGGGCTGCGATGGTCCGGATGTCATACGATATGGTCGCATCCCGTGCGCCGGTACGACAACGCTCAACCTCAGCATCGTTCACGAGGAGCGACGACACCTCTTCGGGTGTGGAGAAATAGAGAATTGATGTGCCGAAGATCTCCCTGAACTCTGGAATCTCTCGGGCGATCACGGGGATCCCGGAGGAGAGCGCTTCCAGGATGACGAGACCGAATGTCTCGGCGTAGGAGCCCATGAAGAAGAGATCGGAGGCTGCGTATGGTGCCGTGATGTCGTCCACGTACCCGGTAAAGATGACGTTCTGCCCTGCCTGTTCGCGAAGTGTTCGAATTCGGTAATAGTCCTTTGATAGAGCTCCGTAGGGGAGTCCCCCGACCCAGACAAAACGGTGCTCTGGATGCCTGGCGGCGACATGAAGGAAATCGTATATCCCTTTCCGGGGGGTGAGCTGAGCGACCGATAGGATAACCCGCTCCTCCTCGCCGATCCCGAAATCTTCTCGGAACCGTGCCCGCTTGTCAGCGTCGGGACGGAACCGCGCCCTGTCGACACCATTTGGGATCAGTGTTGCCGGGACGTCCGGGACCATCTCCGAGATCTCCTGGTGACATGGGGCCGATACGGTGATCACATGGTCGAACCTTCGGTAGATCGCCGGATACAGCCTGTTGATCCGGCTGGCGAACGCTATATTCCCCTGGTTGATCCGGGGAGTCGAGTGAGCAGTCAGGATGGCAATCCCATCAGCACGTTTGAGAGTGCCGAGGGCGAGTGGCCCAAACGTATGGAAATGGACCAGGTCCGAGCCAGGTATTCCTCGTTTCCAGGAAAGATCGATGCCATCTTCATGTTCGAGGGCCCCGAAGAGCGCTCGTGCGGCCGTGGCGCACCCAATATAGCGAAAGAAGAACTGATCCTCGACGTAGAAGGTCACACGCACGGTTCGGTCCTCCTGACGTGATCAATTGCGTGTCGAATACACCCGTCCATATTGAGATATTCGAACTCGGCAAACCGACCGACGAGTTCGATCCCCTGCTGCTCAACATGATCTCGTATCAATTGGATGGAATCCAGGTACTCGAGGTCGTACACCACATAGGCGAACTGCTGGCGTGCGCACCCGGTGTAGATCACGTCTTCCCGATGCAGGATCCCCATCTCTTCGAGATGGTCGATGACGTGGTCTATCAGTGCCTGGTCATTCATCGACGCTGGCGGGTCGTCGCGCCGGTAGGTGCATTCTGCCAGGATCGAACCGCAACCAGGCGGGGCAGTCCCCGAACTGTAATTGGATGGGAACGAGATACGGTTCGCGTGTCCGAGCTCGGGAGCCGCCAAATAAACCCATGAATAGGGAGGGACTGGACCCCGGAGCCCGATGAAGACGCAGGCCACCGAGTTATGCACCAGGCGATCTCCAGCCTCCCTCACCTCCGCCGATACCCCGTCGAGCGCCCCGAGCAGTGCCTGGATCGGGATCGTTGAGATACAGCGATCCGCGGTGATCACCCTGGTGCCGTCTGATATCTCGAACTTGTTTCTCTTCCGGCGGACGGACGAGACCCGAAAGCCGCATTGTACCTGATCTTGGATCGGGGCGACGATCGCCTCCACCAGGGCCTCGATTCCTCCCGTTGCGGGATACGAAAAGATGGCCTGGTGGGTATACCCCTCGGTTGGAATGCCGCAGGCAGAACGGAGTACGTCTTCGAGTGGTGGCCGGGGGACGCGCCCGTCGACCCAATGAGCCGACATGTGATCGAGAGGATACTTCCAGATCTTTTCATTGTACGGCACGAGGTAACAGTCCGCGATTCCATCGCCAAACGTCCTGGTAATCCAGTCGAGGAAGTTGCGCACCGGCACCGTTTGCCCCCGGGTTGCGGCAAGCTCTTCCGTGACCATCGCCCGCACGAACCCGTCAAGACATCGAAACCGGTCCTCGGGAGGGAGGTCGATGAGCCCGTTTTCGAATGGATAGTGGATATACGCTCCCCGGTGCCAGCACTTCGTCTCGCGGTGCCTCTCTTCCCGGTTCTGTCCGAGTACCTGATGGATCCAGGCGAGCACCTCCTGGTCGCGTGAGAAGATGATGTGGGAGCCACCGAGGTCAAAAGTAAACCCATCCTGGGTGATCGACTGGCAGAGCCCCCCCGGGCGCGAACATGCTTCGAGAACAGTCACCTCTTCGCCAATATCGGCGAGGAGACGGGCGAGCGTGCAGCCGGTAAGGCCTGCGCCCAGGATCACGGTCGTCACGCTATCAGCGTTGGTGCCACGTGCGTATATGATTGTTCGCGGTGCGACGGATCGCACTTCTTATTACCACCGGAACCGACAGGTAGTATCCGAAAGGGGTGTGGTGATGACCAACGAGGATGCTGAAACGTTGATGCGCGAGGGAGATCGCCTGCTCGGGAGCGAACGGTTCGAAGAAGCGCTGACAATCTACGAGCGCGTGCTGGCCATTGATCCCCGAATTGCCGCCGCCTGGCACCACCGGGGTTTCGCTTATCGGCGTCTGGCCCGGTACGATGAGGCTCTTGCCTCTTTCGACCGCGAGATGGAGCTCGATCCGATGAACACCGAGGCGATTCACTCCAACCGAGGGTATAGCCTGCAGGCGTTGGGCCGTTTTCACGAAGCGATCGAGGCCTTTGACGAAGTGCTTCGCATCAATCCGGACCATGTGAAGGCGCTCACGAGCCGGGGGCTCTGTCTTGCAGAGCTCGGCAGGTACCAGGAAGCCCTCGCCTATTATGATAGGGCACTTCAGCCGAACATGCTGAACGCCTTCGTCTGGCATGCGAAGAGCCAGGCCCTCGAGGCGTTGGGTCGACGGATAGAGGCGGCAGAGGCCGAGCAGATCGGTATGCGTTTCGGATATCTTGTGAACGGGGACGAAAAGAGATAGGGGATCTCAATAACTACGCCCGACGAGGGTGGTCGTTCCTGGTCGGCCGCAGGCGACACAGGCACCCTCGGTGACAGCAACGAGCGAGCTCCTGACCTCCAAACCGAGTACCGCCCCTCCCGTTTCCTCTTCGATCCGGTCTGCACAGGCCTGATCGCCGCACCAGTGGACCACTGCCACTCCTCCTTCCAGAGCCTCGTTGAGGCCGGCGATCTCTTCAGCGGTCCTCACCTGAGATGCGAGCCGATCTGCTGCGGCCTCCCTGATGGACATCATGACCGTCTCGAGGAGCCCCTTCACCCCTTCAGAGACGCTCTCAAGCGGAACGGTGATCTTGCTCCCAGTCCGGAGAACCGCGGTCGCCACGCCGGCATCGAGGTCCCTGGGTCCAAGTTCGAGCCGGACCGGAACACCTCGCATCTCCCAGTGATAATACTTCGCACCCGGTCTCTGGTCGCGGTCATCGAGACGCACCCGGATGCCCGCCCTCTCCAGGGTTCTGGTGAGGTCCTGTGCTGCGTTCAAGATTTCGTCTCCGCGCTTTCCTACGATGATTGGAATAACGACCACCTGCACCGGGGCGACCTCAGGCGGGAGAATCAGGCCCCGATCGTCGCCGTGAAGGCTGATCAGGGCGGCGATCGAGCGCTCGGAGATGCCATAACAGGTCTGAAATGCAAGCTGCTGATCGCCATTTCGATCTTCGTAGGTGATCTCGAAGGTCTTCGAGAAGTGATCGCCGAGGTGGTGTGCCGTTCCGATCTGGAGCGTCCTACCGTCAGGCATCACGCAGTCGACCGCGATTGTGTAGTCGGCACCGGGGAACTTGTCCCACCCCGGTCGTTTCGAAACTAGGACCGGGATGCCGAGCCGATCGTAAAATTCCCGGTACAGCGCGACCGCATCCTCGACCTGTGCCGCAGCTTCCTCCCAGGTCGCATGGACCGTGTGGGCCTCTTTAAATGAGGTGATCTCACGCAGCCTGATCAGGGGGCGGGTGTGCTTCGTCTCGTACCGGAACGTGTTGACTATCTGGTAGTACTTGAGCGGCAGGTCCGCGTGGGAGCGGACCCAGAGCGCGTACATGGGGTAGATCGCAGTTTCACTTGTCGGCCGAAGCGCCAGCTTGACGTCGAGTGGCGAGAGGCCTCCGTGCGTCACCCAGTAGACTTCGTTCTCGAAACCCTTGATGTGCTCCGCCT
>CAYLUL010000003.1:16027-31802 GCA_964386835.1 uncultured Methanospirillum sp. | reverse complement strand
AATGACAGATCTGATTGCCCCATCTGGCCGTAGGTATGGACAACAGAGATCGGAAGAACGAATTTTTAAGGGGGGGGTTGCCGTCGCTGACGAGGGGCGAACGAGTGGTCATCTGCAGGCAGTTCGCCCTCTTTCGGGGATAGATCGAAATCCTAGGGCATCTCTCCTGTTCGATGGAGGAGGATCATGTAACAGAACACCGGCAGGCGATGACGGTTCAACTACCCCCCGCCACAGGTTTGGGCACTGTTTGATCAGTGCTCTCCCATTCCCCCTATCCAGGCGGTGTTGCCTCCCGGCGGAAGTCTGGCGATACGTGTCCAGTACTCCTGGAGTCCTCGCAGCATCGCGATATACTGATCGAGGGTGACTGGTTTGATGATGTAGGTGTTGGCATGACATCGATATGAGAAGAGGATATCCTCAGTGGACGAGGATGTTGTCAGGACGACGACCGGGATCTCGCAGAGTTCGGCGTCCGTCTTAATCTCCGAGAGGACCTCGCGCCCGGTTTTTTTCGGGAGGTTTAGATCGAGGAGGACAAGATCGGGCCTGGTTGCCCTCGAATGGGGTTCCTGTCGCCGAAGGAATGAGAGGGCTTCGATTCCGTCCCGGGCGACTGATATGTCGGCGTGCTGCCCTCCGAGCCGAAGCGCTTCGCGGACCAGGCGTACATCGCCGGCGTTGTCTTCTACCAGGAGCAGGTGAACAAAGTCTGAACCGCCAATATGATCCATAAGGCCATGAAAAGTCTTATTGGGATATATATATTCCCTCATGCCGGGAAGACAATCAACATCATTCGGCATCGAGGCGCCGAATAAAAGTGACAAGGTCGTTGATCATCTCACCCCCTTTGGCAAATGACGCAACGGCACCCCTCTTTCGAGCACCGCCAGCAATCTCCTCATCCACCACGCCGGAGAGGACGATGAGGGGCGTCTCAGGAGCCGCTTTACGTACAGCATCGATCGCATCCAGTCCATGCCCATCGGGCAGTGAGAGGTCGAGGAGGATCGCGGAGGAAAATTGCGATCGGAGGTCCGCGATTCCCTCCGTAAGGCAGCATGCAGTCCGGATCTCGAATACACCTGGCGCCATCTCCCCGAGGAGTTCCCGCAGTAGCCGAATATCAGCCGGGTTATCCTCGATAACGAGAAGGGGGATCGGACTAGAGGCCATACCTGACCCCGTCCCCGCTCCAGTCCCTCGACAGCCAGTAGCGCACGATTGACTGAATCACCTGAAAAAACGTGTCGAGGTTGACCGGCTTGACGACGTAGCAGTTCGCCTGGAAACGATACGCTGTCAAAACATCCTCTTCCGCCGTAGAGACCGTCAGCACGACCACAGGTATGTCTTTGAGAGATACGTCAACCTTGATCTCGGAGAGAACCTCACGACCGTTTTTTTTGGGCAGGTTCAGATCGAGGAGGATCAGGTCGGGACGAGGAGCGGATCCGAAGGCACCCTGCCTCCTCAAGAAGGCGAGAGCCTCGACTCCGTCGTTGACGACGTGCAGGGAATGACCACCACCGATCTCATGAAGCGCCTCCCGGATCAGCCGAACATCCCCAAGACTGTCTTCGACGAGGAGGATCTCATGGGACAGGAGGCCATCATTCGTCGTCCGCTCTGCTGTCAACATGATCCTACTCTGATTTGATGTGACAACGGTACCTGGACGTGATGAGGGAATCATGTTTCCTCTAACGCTGGGAGATCAGGGATGGAGAAGAAGAACGTCGATCCGGCCCCCAAGCTGGATTCAAGCCAGCACCGACCCCCGTGCCGCTCGATGATTCGTCGCACGACGGCAAGCCCCACCCCTGTTCCGGGGAACTGGTCGCGAGTATGCAACCGAGAGAAGATCCGGAAGATTAGTTCATGAAATTCAGAGGCGATCCCGATCCCATTGTCCTGGACCCGGAACCGGGTACCTGCCTCGACTTGTTCAGCATCAATCAGAATACGTGGAGGGGCATCGGAACGAAAGGTTAGGGCATTATCGATCAGCTGTTCAAAGACCTTGACGAGCTGCGCGCGGTCGGCGTTCACGGTCAACATGGGACCTATGGTCACCTCTGCACCGGTGGAGGCCACCTTCTGTTCGAGGCGCGAGAGAGCCTCGATGACCACTTCTCCAGCATCGACAGGTGATGGGGGCCGTGCATGACTGATCACACGGGAATAAGCGAGCAGGGCATCTATCAGTTCCTGCATCCTCCTGGCTCCATCAACGGCAAAATCGACGAATTCGAGCCCCGCGTCGTCCAGGCGCCCGGCATATCGCCGTTCGAGTAATTGCAGATAACTTGAGATCATCCGGAGCGGTTCCTGAAGATCATGGCTTATGGCATAGACAAGTTGTTGGAGCTCACGGTTCGAGTCGGCAGTCTTCTCCAGCGCCCTCTCGAGGCGATCGTTCGCCTTGAGCCGGCACTCGATATCGTCCAGCCTGACCACTGATCCTGGGATCGTATTCCGTTCAGCGTCTTGAAGGGTCAATCGCTCGACGATGACCCGGATCCGCCGACGCTCATGAGCAGGAAACCGGTAGAGACCGGCAGCTGGAACAGGACCGGGTCCTGCCAGGGATGACGATTCCTCTTGACGATAAGGCGCACCATAAGGCTCAGGATCGAGATCGGGCTCGAGAGGGAGTGCATGAAAAAAGGTGAGCCCAATAGGATCCCGCCCTGTGAGATCCCACACGGAAGGGCTACTCATCAGGATTCGTCCATTGGCATCCAAAATTACGAGAGGATCCTGCGTCTGACTCAGGATCGCACGCGCAATCCCGAGCCCATCATGCTCCCCCCCCATCAGCTCCCGACAGGACGCGCTCTGATCGGTGATCGTCACCACGAAAGTTGATCGTTCGGGTCCCGCTTTTATTACGACCCTCGCCGGCACAATCCCCTGTCCGTGTGAAGAAAAACGGATTATCCCAACGACACGCTCTCCTGTCAGAGGGGACAGAAGGGATCGAAGATATGCGCGATCTTCAGGAATGACATACTCTTCAAGGAGAGTTCCTTCCACGTCCCGACAACCGATCTGGGAAAAATGCACGAAGTGATCATCGGAAAAGCGGATCCGCCCAAGGTGATCCGCGATCACCGAACTCGTCATCGATCGCCCTCGATGAGCCTGATCCAGATCATCTCCCCGTTCACTCATGACTCGTGCTGTCCATCAAGCCAACCAAGGGGGCATCACTCATCCGCTCGAATCGGCAGTTTATCACGTCTCCCATGAAACGGCGATTGTTATCGCCACGTTCGAGCCCTCCGATTATGCCCCACTGGACAGAATCGAGAGGTAAACCGATAAGTGCCGGGGTTCGATCGATCCGACCGCTCGATGAATTAATCCCTCTTCCGACAGCGCGGATTCCAGTCAGCGACTTGATTCAATCTACCGTTCTTCGTATATCAAGGTGCCGAGGTTGAGTTCTCTCTCTCCTGATCTCGATCCGCGGAGAGGCCATAGAGGTCTTCGATCGCCACCTCGATCGCGGATTCGAGGACCAGATGACGCTGAATAACCGGCTCTCCTCGTGTTTTCGCTCTGATCCGGGCCCGGACCAGGGAGACTATCTGGTCGCCAAGACGTCTTTCCCGGGGGTCGTACGGATCAGGGAGCCGTATCGGCAGCCGATGGAGACACCGGGTCGTGACACCACGGGGACAGCGTTCCTCCAGCAGGGATCTGATCAATCGAGAATGGAGGAGCCCGAGAAGCATGAGGTTCGCGGGGAGGACCTCGGCGATCCCTGGGGAGGTCAATGCCTCTCCGTGGTGGTCGCAGAGAAAGACCGGGGACCGGACCCCATCTTTAAAGAGGAGCCTCGGACCGGCTAACGGTGGTACTTTGTCGGGGAAGACGTCCAGATGAATTCCAAGTCTCCGGGCCACTCGAGAAGCCCGTGATGGGAGGACTCCGGTGATCATGAACCGGGCCGAATCCCGGGCTGTGCCGAAAGAGACCAGGTCGTCCGGGCCGACGACGGGCCGAATGAGTCTCGAAGCTCTTCGGTCCGCCCCCACGATGAGCCGACGAGCCTCTTTCTCGATCAGGAGAGCGGGGTTGCATGCGTACGGCTGCACCGGACGAATGCCCCCGACAAGAACTTCGCCGAGTGGTGTGCACCCGGTCACCACGAGGCGCCTCCGCTCTGTGGCCATCGCATCGTTGAACCACCAACCATCAACCTGAAGGGCGGTCCTTGGATACACCCTCGCCTCGGGGGGATCACCCGACATGCTCCCGCTGACTATTGACGTCTCGACAGGATCCGGAGCGATCCGGAGAGCGACAGCACCCTGGCCGAAGGTTGATACGCAGGAGACCTCGGTCCGGGGGGCGAGCCATCGTCGCAGCGAGGTCGCCCGGTCAGACCGGAGGATGGGGGAGGCGTAGAGCGCGAGAATCCGACCGCCCGGACGGAGGTGACATGCCCCCGCCTCGGCGAGGAGCAATGAGGGGTCCGTCCCGCTGCCTGCCGACCTGTATCGCTCCTCGAGGTAGCGACGGACCTCCCGCCGGCGGGTCATCGAAAGGACGGGATCGCCAACCAGAACGCGATCGAACTCACGGACCCCACCAAAAACCGTCATCCAATCGACGGCGCGAAGGCGAGAGCGAGACTCCCCGGGGATGAGTTGCCCAGGTGCCCCCTCAAACAGGTCGTCATCGACAAGAGGGTTTCCCGACCGGATCACAAGGGAAAGACCGTCACCTGCCACCCTCTCGAGCAGGCGGGTTGCAAAGAGGGTGGCGCGCGGATCCGGGTCCATCGCGTAGATACCGATCCGATTGGCTCGTGCCCATTCCGCAATGTGAAGGAGAAGTCGGCCGGCACCACATGCCGGGATCAACACGCTCTGGATGCCTTTCGACTCCGAGACAGCCCACTGAGCGAACTGCGTGAGGAGGGGGCGGGTCGGAACGGGCAGTTCCTGTGTGGAACCCACGAGAGAAGACGCGCCCCCCTGGACTCGGAGACGCCGAGAGAGGTGGCGGTCCCAGGCGAGGGCGAGTAGCTCCGGAGGAACCAGCGAGAGGTCCACGCCGGCGCTCTTGATCTCTACGTCCATCTTCTCTGCCGATGGTGAGCTCAGGCTGTCACCCAAGAGGAGGTCGTGGATCGGCTTCTCGATGGCGAGCGAGAGCTCCTCCTCGGTCCAATCTGTCCGCTCCGAAAGGGCACGCCGAAAGGTGCCCGCCCTCCACACCTGCATCCTCTCGACGAGCACGTCGACAACCCCCGGTGTGGAACAGGGCTCCAGGTGCGCCAGGAAAGTTTGAATTTCAGAAACGTCCAGGTTGCGGAGCCGAGGAAGGACCAGGCCAGACGGAGCGAGCAGCGTGTTGATATATCCAATTCGACCCTGATGGGAGACAAGCGCACAGGGGCAACCGGACGACCAGGCGAGCCGGTGAAGTATTGCAAGATCGCCGGCTTCATCATCCTCAGCCACGACGACGACCGGTTCGCTGTATCTCAACCAGGCGCGGTATCCGTTCCCGTCGCCCACGTGGACGAGCCCGCCTGGTACGAGGCCTGCCTCAAGAAGTAAGCATTCGAGCGGTTCCGAAGAGGAGGAGGGGCCCATCAGAATGAATCCATTCGGCAGATCTTCCCGATCGGCCAGAACACACCTGGAATGCGACCTCCGTCACCGTAGGGCATTGGAGGCTTCCCCTGAAGAAGCGGGCCGTCCGGCTCGATCTGCGGCGTGATCATTGTGCGGTGGGCTCTATTCGTCGAGGACAATCTGGACAAGGCGGGAGATCTCTTCGAGGCGATGATCTGGGGAGCACTCATACCCCGGGTTCCAGTCGCCGTAGGCGGCATGAATCGAGAGAATTCCAAGCTTCTTAGCGGGCTCGATATCGCGTCTGAGCGAGTCGCCGACCATCGCCGCCTCGGATGGATCGACCCCGAGGTGATTGAGGGCGTAGAAGAAGTTCAATTCCGAAGGTTTGCGCTCTCCCGTCCTCTCCGGCGTCACCACAACCTCGAAGAGATCAGCGAGCCCAGAGCGTTCGATCCGGGAAGCGGCATGACCGGCATCCGCATCGGTTACGACTGCCATCGGGATTCCGGCCCTGTTGATTTGTTCAAGCGTGGAGCGTGTCCCGTCGTACGGCTCGAGGGCAGCAAGTTTCACCTCATCGTACCGGGCACAGGCCTTCGACGGATCGCAGGGAGAGGCGATCGCTGATAAGTAGTCGAGAATGTGCGCATGACTTTCGAAGTTGTGCTCTGGCCTCAAAAAATACCCGAAGAGGTCCCCGACTGAACCGCACCCGGCCAGATCAATGACCGCTGTGCATGCGGCCCGCTGTGCATCGATAAACCGGACAAGGGTATTGTCCAGGTCAAAGAGAACGGCCCGTACCTCCCGTTCGGTCTGCATCAAGAGATCTCGTTTCTTCAACAGGATGTAACTATGCAAGCAGACCATACCTTCATGAAGGAGGGGGGCTCACCGTACCGGATCGATCAATGCGACGTACCGTCCTCTTCCTGATCCTCCTTCTGATCCTCCTTCTGATCGTCACCGGTTCTGCCGACGCGACCGTCAGGGTGTTACCGCTTGGCGACTCCCTGACCAAGGGGTCGACTCAAACACCGCAGGAGTCAAGCCACCCAACCTATCGATACTGGCTCTGGCAGCAGCTCATCGGTCAGGACGTGGACTTCGTGGGCTCATGGACAGCCCCGAGGTTTCCCTACACCTTCGACCAGGATAACGAGGGACACGGAGGATATATGACCGCCGGGATCCTGAACGGCGTCGCAGCGGACCCGAAACAGGGGAAACTATCACAATGGCTCGAACAGTATGATTTCGATGTAGTGCTTCTGATGCTGGGGACGAACGATGTCCTGAACAACATCCCGACGGCAGAAACCGTCGGTAACCTTGACGGCATCATTACAGCGCTCAGGAAGGACAACCCTCGCGCGGTGATACTACTCGCACAGATCCCACCGACCTCGATCCCGCGTCCGAAACTGAACGCTCTCAACGCCGCGATCCCGAGCATCGCAACGCGTCTCTCGACCCCAAACTCACCGATTGTGATCGTGGATATGTTCTCCGGGTATGACGGTTCGAATGAAAACCAGCCCCCGACAGGAATCCATCCGGCCGAGAGCGGCGAGAAGAAAATTGCAGCCCGCTGGTATGCAGCGCTCCGGCCATTCCTCCAGGGGGGGGCGACACCAACCCAGTCTCCGACCCCGACGCCCGTCCCGCCAGTCACCCACACCCTGGTTTCACCTGCCCCCCCAGCCCCGAACGTGGCGAGGAACCCGGGTGCGACTGTGTATTGCGGCGAGCGAGGCCTGGATATCACGGCAACCGGAATGGGAGCCGGAGAGACGCTTGGATGGTTCGCCGCCCAATCACCCGAGGGAGAGCCGATAGAGACGCTCCGCATCGAGGACCCGCGGCGCACTGCGATACCACATGCAATGCGCACCGGACGCTGGTATAACCTGGATCGGGGCAGAAATCTCGCGCTCGTGGTTGAAGAACCCGCGCTCTCCCTCAGGCTCATCGACACAGTAACGGGCCGCTACATCACAGGGGGAAAGGTCCCGAAAGGACGTTCATTTAACCTGGAGATCTCTGGAGAGCTCTCCGCTTTCAGGGCACGCGGCACTGGTGCACCGGTCGCGGTCCGGGTCCGGGACCCATCCGGGAGGATCAGTGCCACCCTTCGGGGGGACCAGGGAGTCCACCAGAGCCTTGAACGGATCATGGTGAACCAGACTCCGCACCTTGTCAGGGGGGCTCCAGGAGCCGCATGGAACACGAACGATCCCGCGTATCGGGCTGGTGAGTACACTCTCTGGGCCGAAGTCCTCCTTGATCATGAGCACGGGACGGCAAGCCCCGACCCGGCAGGCGGGGTCGGTCGACAGGTCTCGGCGCAGGTACAGATCGAGCTGGAGTCATCACCCACCCCAGCACCCAGCACGCCCATCGCCGGGACCACAGTGCCGACATCTCCCCCGACCGTGCCGACCACGCTCATGACAACGGTGATCCAGGCACAAACGGCCTCTATCAGTCCTGCCTCAACAACCATCACCGCGACTGTGACGACGACCGAAGTCACTGTCATCCCGGTCACCACGGAGATTTCGTGGTGGATGCCCATCTTTCTCACGGCTCTCGTTGCAGTGTTCATCATCGCTGGCAGCGGGATCTGGTGGGCACTCCGTTCATCAAGCCACGCCGATGACCTGGAGGTAGTGACCGTGCCGGACAGAACGCACCATGCCCCATCGGCCCCAACCCGACCATCTATCTCCCCTGCGGTGCAGAGCGCCCTCGATCGTGTCCGCACCTTCGACCCGGAGCGGGGCGAGGTCCAGGCCCTCCGGGCAGCTCTTCGTACGCTGGAGAGGGCAGAACAGGCTCGTTCAGGGCGAATTGATGTTGACCTCCTGTCAATTCTGGCCCCATTAAGCATCCCCTCGCTTCCCTTTCCGGATTCAATCCAGGCATGGGCCCGTCGCGTAGGGTTCGTCCCTGTCTCGTATGATCGGCATGGGGCCGCTCTTTTCTATGCACCTGTCCTGCTCCAGGGAGGCACACGTCTCGTCGTAAAACGGGCAGATGAGCTCCAGGAACGGCGATAGCCAGGGAGAAAACGCTCACGTCCAATAACCTTTTTTGGACAACAATGAATATATATGTACAAGACAATCACTTGCTATGCAGACGAAGATCCTCCTCAATGAGGACGAAATGCCACGCAAGTGGTACAACATCCAGGCCGACCTGCCGACCCCCCTCGATCCTCCCCTCAACCCGAAGAGCGGTGTACCGGCCACACCAGGGGACCTCGCATCCATCTTCCCGATGGAGCTGATCCGGCAGGAGATGGCAACGAACCGGTTTATTGATATCCCCGATGAGGTCATTGAGATCCTTCGCCTCTGGCGCCCGAGCCCGCTCTATCGAGCCCGTCGGCTCGAACAGTTCCTCGGAACACCGGCCCGGATCTATTACAAGTATGAAGGGGTGAGCCCGGCCGGCAGCCACAAGCCGAACACCGCGGTGCCGCAGGCGTACTACAACCGTGAAGAGGGAATCGAACGGATTGCGACCGAGACGGGGGCGGGACAGTGGGGTTCTGCCATTGCGTTTGCCACGTCCCACTTCGACATGGACTGCACAGTCTACATGGTCAGGGCTTCGTATGACCAGAAGCCGTACCGCAAGATGATGATGCAGGTGTGGGGGGCGGAATGCCACCCGAGCCCGACCACCATGACTGAGAGCGGGCGATCCGTGCTCAAGAAGGATCCTGAAACCCCCGGGAGTCTCGGGATCGCGATCTCGGAAGCGGTCGAGGACGCCGCCACCCATGCAAACACCAACTACGCACTCGGTTCAGTTCTGAACCACGTCTGCCTTCACCAGACTGTCATTGGTCTCGAGGCGCGGGAACAGCTGGCGTCCGTGGACGAGTATCCGGACGTTGTGGTCGCCTGCGTCGGAGGGGGGTCCAACTTCGGGGGAATCGCGTTTCCATTCGCCGGGGACAAGCTCACTGGCAAGAGGCCCGACATCGACATCGTCGGAGTTGAGCCGGCTGCATGCCCGACCCTCACCAGGGGCCTGTTCGCCTACGACTACGGCGACGAAGCCGGTTTAACACCCATCATGAAGATGTTCACCCTGGGCCACGACTTTGTTCCTCCTGCGATCCACGCCGGTGGCCTGCGGTATCATGGGGACTCTCCCATCGTCTCGCGGCTGGTCAGGGACGGCACGGCACGCGCGGTGTCGGTCTACCAGAACAACGTCTTCGAGGCGGCACAGACATTCGCGCGTACTGAAGGGATCATCCCTGCACCGGAGGCCGCGCACGCGATCAGGACGACGATCGACATTGCCCTCGAGTGTCGGAAGACGGGGGAGGCAAAGACAATTCTCTTTAACAACACTGGGCACGGTCACTTCGACCTTGCTGCATACGACGCCTACTACGCGGGCCGTCTCCCCGATTATGATTACCCCGAAGCACTGATCAGGGACGCCTTATCCCGCCTGCCGAAGGTCGGCTGACTGTGCCGATTCTCAAGACGATCGGTTTCGTGGTCAACCCGATCGCCGGCATGGGGGGACGCGTGGGGTTGAAAGGGACTGACGGTCTCGTCGACCGAGCGCGAGCTCTGGGGGCGAAGCCCGCGGCCCAGGAGCGGGCCGTTGAGGCCCTCCGACCCCTCGCCTGCCGGCAGTTCCAGTTTCTCACCGCGGCGGGGTCGATGGGTGAGACAGCCCTCGAGATTGCTGGGATTACCGGATTTTCGGTCGTTTACCGACCATCTGACCCCAGTAACGCCCGAGATTCGGAGGAAGCCTGTCGATCGTTCCTCGCCAAGGGCATCGACCTCCTCCTCTTCTGCGGGGGAGACGGAACGGCACGCAATATCGCCAATGTGGTCGACCTGACCGTCCCCGTCCTCGGGATACCGGCCGGAGTCAAGATGTTCTCCTCCGTCTTCGCAGTCGACCCGGGGGCGGTCGAAGCGGTCCTCCCCGAGGGAGGTTCTCTCCGGTGCATCGACGCCGAGGTGATCGACGTTGACGAGGTGGCCTACCGTTCCAACGAATTCCGGACGAAGGTCCACGCGGTGGTCCGAACCCCCGTCGCACCCGGGCTCGTCCAGGCCTCGAAGCAGGTCTTCGAAGAGGTCGACGATGAGCGAAGCCGCACGGCAATCGGCGCTTTCATCGCCGACGCGATGCTCCCCGGGATCCTCTACATCCTGGGTCCAGGGAGCACCACTGGTGCCGTGACACGGCATCTCGGCCTTCAGGGGACTCTCCTCGGGTTCGATGCGGTGCAGGACGGTAGACTCGTCGGGCTCGACCTGGACGAGCGCGGCATCCTCTTCCTCCTCGGTTCCGCCGGCGAAGCACGGCTCGTACTCTCCGTGATCGGGGCGCAGGGGTTCGTCCTCGGGCGCGGTACACAGGTCTGCACGCCATCAGTCCTCCGTAGGATCGGACTCGATCACCTGGTCATCCTCGGAACTCCGGGCAAACTCGCCCAGACCCCTGCTCTTCATGTCGACACGGGCGACCCCCACCTCGACGCCGCGTTCGGCCCTCATCTCCAGGTTGTCACCGGGTACGGGACGGCACAGCGAAAACGCCTGGTGATGCGTACAGTTTTCCCGCACGCGTGAAAAGTCTGGCAAAAACCGTATGTAGGAGTAAAGACAGAGCGAAAGGAGCATGATCCGCACGGTACTCTTGCTTGTCGTCGCATCCCTCGCGCTGGTTTCGTCAGCTGTGGCTGTGTCAGTCGACGGCCCGATCGTGATCTCCGAACCCGGCACCTACCAGCTGGTCGCCGACCTCGCCGGCGCGGGACAGCATGCGGCTATCGAGATCACGGCATCCGACGTCGTATTCGACGGAGGAGGACACATCCTTGCCGGCACCAGCGCACGTGACATCCCAGGGGTCCTTGTCCGGAGCGAGCAGGGGACTTCACCCACCGCCGTCGTGATTCGGAACCTGACCGTCATGGGATGGGAGCACGGAGTCCACGCACTCGGAGTCTCCCGCCTCACCCTCGAGAACGTCACCTCTCTTGAGAACCGTCAGCACGGCCTCTACCTCTTTTCGGTGACCAACTCGACGGTCCGCCAATGTCACGTGGAGAAGAACGCCGGATCGGGTGTCATCGTCTCAGACGTCAGTCATGACAATGTCATCGAGGGGAATATCATCCACAACAACCACCAGAATGGGTTGATGCTGATCGCATCCGATCGGAACAGGCTGACCGGAAACACGGTCCGCGAGAGCGGCGCGTTTGGCATCGACTGTTACCTGACCAAAGAAAACGTGATAGCCGATAACCTGTTTTTCAATACGAACAACACCCACGTGGAGGAGCTCGACAGAAACACCTGGTCCCTGCCCATCTCGGACGGTCCGAACATCGTAGGGGGACCAAGACGAGGCGGGAACTGCTGGAGTGAGCCAGCAGGCGGAGGCTTCTCCGATCTGACCCCCGATTCGAACGGCGACGGATTCTGTGATAGCCCGTTCATGATCCATGAAGGGAACACCGACGAGTTACCCCTGAAAGGAACCGGGTCGACCCACCCAACCATGACATCTGCACCCGGTTTCGGGGCAGCCACCGCCCTCATTGTGCTCGGTGCAGGTCTTCTTGCCAATCGCCGGCGTTAGACGACGAGGCGCCGGCGCATCTGTCGCACGGCGATAAGCACCATAACCGCAGTCACGACTGTGAGCCAGAGGAGGCTCACGAACCCCATCGGGACGGGGGCAGGCAGGGTGAGTCCCCTGGAAAGCGAGACCAGGTGAGCGAGCGGCATGAGAGTAAAGGCCAGATACTGGATTGGCATCGGCAAGCTCTCGATTGGGAAGAACGTCCCAGAGATCACCATCATCGGGGTAATGAAGAGGAACTGCGGATAGCTGAGCGTATCGATAGAAGGTGTCCATGCGGTGAAACAGAGCCCGATTGCGCCAAAGAGAAGTCCTCCGAGCAGGGCAAGCCCGAGAAGAAGGAGCGATCCGGGAAGGCTGATCACGCCAAACACTGCGAGCAGGGGGAGGATAAGGGCGGTGTAGATGACAGCCTTCGTCGCCCCCCAGAGGATCTCCCCGAGGATCACCTCCTCGATCGTGAGGGGGGTGGCGATCAGCGCGTCAAAGGTCTTCTGGTAATACATCCGGACAAACGATCCATAGGTGGTCTCATAGTACGAAGCGTTCATGATTCCGATCGCAACGATCGCCGGGGCGACATAACGCGCGTAATCAATCCCATCGATCGCCTGGACGAACTGGCCAAGACCGTACCCCAGGGCAACAAGGAAAAAAAGCGAGTCGAAGATCGGAGGAAGAAAGCTGACTTTCCAGGTCCTGACGAAGACTCGGAAGTTCCGTTCCCAAACATGACGTACCCTCCACGAGATTCGTCTGTTCATCAGTCTTTGAGCCCCCTTCCGGTGAGACGAAGGAATACGTCCTCGAGCGTGGCGGAGCGGACGAAGAGGCGGGCTGGATTGCACTCCGACACAAGACGCTGAACCAGTGGTTCTGCGGCGTCGACTGATATATGAACGGTATCACGGAAATGCTCGAACCCTATCTCTTCTCGTTCAAGGAATGAAATCACTTTGGGATCATCGACAGTTTCAACGACGGAACGGCCCATCCGCGAGCTGACAATCTCGTCCGGACGCCCTTCGACCAGGATCTTCCCTCGATCCATGATCACCAGCCGGTCGCAAAATCGTTCAGCCTCCTCCAGGTAGTGAGTCGAGAGGATGACCGTGGATCCGCGGTCGCGAAGCCCCCTGAGCTGTTCCCAGATGAGGGACCGTGCCTGAGGGTCGAGGCCAGTGGTCGGCTCGTCAAGTATGACGAGGCGTGGCCGGTTTATCAGGGCACGCGCGATCGTTAGACGCCGTTTCATTCCCCCGGAGAGGTACTCGATCGCGGTATCCCGCTTCTCCCGCAGACCGAAGAAATCGATCAGCTCCTCCGCTCGCCGGGCCGCCTCGGCACGGTCAATCTCGAAGAACCGGGCGAAGACAACCAGATTGTCGAAGACGGAGAGGTCGGGATCAAGGTTATTTTCCTGTGACACGACCCCAATCAGGGCCTTGATCTCTCGCGGATGGTGCTCGACGTCGAGGCCGAAGACCTCAAGTCTCCCTCCGCTCTTCGGAGAGACGCAGGAGATCATCCTCATGGTTGAGGTCTTGCCCGCGCCGTTCGGCCCCAGAAATCCAAAGACCTCGCCTTCCTGGACGACGAACGAGCATCCGTCCACTGCTATGAAGTCGCCGAACCGCTTCTCGATCGCCTCTGCCAGGATCGCGGGAACGGCCATACTCCGAATATACGGCTTCAGTCAATAAGCGCTTTCTGCCTACGCCCATGGCGAACCTTGAAACACTTCTCCGCACTACGATGATCGATGGTGAGCCCCTTTCACTGCACTGACTGCGGGCGGTGCTGCCGGAGCATCGGGCGCTCGATCACGATCGAACGACGGATAACGGGACGGCACTACGAATGCCAGGAAGGTGTGCACGGTGAGAAATTTCGGGCCGTCGTGGAAGAGATCTACAGGGAGTGCGTACCGGGAGGTGATGGATGCCCATTCCTCGTCTGGCGTTCCCCTGAAGAGAGCCGCTGCGCCTGTTACCCCACGCGTCCCCGTGTCTGCCGGGAGTTCCGGTGTGCACATCTCCGGATCTTTGATAGTGATGGGAGGGAGCGAGGACGCATGGTCGGGGGAGGCTCCCTGGTGACGGAAGACGGGTTCCTATCCTCCTGCTGGAAAGCACTCGAGCCGCCCCAGATCGACGACCAGACCTGGAGGGAGGTCGCCGGGCGCGCCCTCGAGCGTGCAGGCTATCGTGGGGAATGGTATGACTGAGACAGCACATCGAGAACTGAAGGTGGAAGACGGAACAGTCGAATGCCGACCCGGGGTCCGTGTTGGGCTCGACCGATGCCGATTCTGTGCTTCGTCGCGGGCGTTCATGGAACAGGGGACCTGGAAAGAATCGCCCGCTCTCGCGTATTGCATGGTACGCCGCTCGACCGAAAAGGTGGATTTCATGCGGGTCTCCGTGGTCCGATGCGCTGATCGGACCGGAGAAGGATTCCGATCCATCATGAGCATCATCTCGTAGTTGAACCGTTTGGAAGGCCCCCAGATAGACTGCAGGATACCGTCAGGGATCTGAGACCAGCAGCACTGAACGAGGAACCGTATCGATCAGAGCCATGCTGCAGGACAGAGACCGAGCGTCGTCGCGAGGAGAGTGGGCGAGGACGGTTAACCAGACACACCAGGGGAAAACCGGTGAAATGGTGACGACATCACGAAGAATGGGCCCGACCGGGATCGAACCGGTGGTCTTCGCCGTGTAAGGGCGACGTCATAACCGCTAGACCACGAGCCCGTGTAGGAATCAGTCAACCGCGTCGTTATTAAACATTGGCGCCTTCCTCCCCCCGTGTGGATGCCTGGGGATCAGAACTATTAGCACGTAGATCAACAGCTCACAGAGAGCTGAGATATGGCGCATGACAATGGGGTTGTTTCCCACAACCTTCTCGCGGAGGTCCGTACCCTCCTTAAGGATAACCCGAAGGGGATGTCGGTCACCGAGATTGCCGCCGGACTGGGAATGAACCGAAACTCGACGGCAAAGTACCTCGACATCCTCAGTGTCGCCGGTCAGATCGAGATGCGCGCGTTCGGCCCTGCCAAAGTCTACTTCATCTCCCAGAGAATCCCCCTCGGCGCCATTCTGAATTATGCAAAGGAGTACATTCTGGTCCTCAACCACCAGTACCGTATCCTTCAGGCAAACGACCGATTCCTGGAGTTCCTCGGCATACAACGCGAAAACCTCCTCGGGCAGTCGATCGATGAGGTTGACCTCCCGATCATCTCTGACCCGCGGATCAGGAGCCGGATGATCGAGGCTCGCTCCGAGGGTGAGGTTCTGCTCGAGCTCGAGGAGGGATCGGCCGAAACAGTTCGATTCTTCCTCGTGCGTCTCGTCTCTACGGTCTTCGATGATGGTTCGACCGGCATCACCTGTATTCTCGAGGATATCACCGAGCGGAAGCGGGCCGAACGCGACCTCCTGGAACGGGAACGAAGGTTTCGCGAGATTGTCGAATTCTCCCCCTTTCCAAGTGCCATCGCCGATCCAGAA
>CAYLUL010000003.1:3470-16017 GCA_964386835.1 uncultured Methanospirillum sp. | reverse complement strand
CGAACACCCGGTTTATCGAGACGTTCGGTTATACCGCCGATGAGTGCGGCACGGTGGAGCGCTGGTTCGAATTCGCGCACCCCGACCTCGATTACCGCCAGTACACGGACGATATCTGGAAAGCGGTCGTCGCTACAGGCTCGACGCCGGAACCCAGTATCCTCCACGTCCGAACGAGAACAGAGGAGGTGAGAGAGGTCGTCTTCCACCTTCGGCGGCTCTCCGACGAGAAACTCTACCTGGTGTACGAGGACATCTCCGAGCTCCGAAGGCTCGAAGAGGCGCTATCCGAGAGACGCAGGCTCGATGACGCGCTCTTCCGTTCGTTCCGACGATTCACAGATATCTCCGAGGCAGGACGGAATCTGCTCTTCTCCGCCTCACTCGAGGGAGTCCTGACGTACGTATCACCGCTCTTCGAACGGCTCACAGGACGACGAGCAGGAGCACTCGTCGGAAAGTCCTTCACCGAAGTGCTCACGATCTCCGAGCCCGACTTGGCACAGAAGCTCGCCGCGAAGCTTGCCGCAGGCGCTACAATAGAGGGGCAGGAGATGCGGGTGATCAGTCCGGACGGCAAGGACGACTTTATCATCGTCAACCTCACGCCCACTCGGAGTGGTGCCGGCGAGCTCGCGGGAATTGACTGTGTCCTGGTGCTTCGATCCGATCGGCACGATTAGACTCTCATACAACCTGTAATCACCCAATTTTCGGTGCGATACGATTATTGCTCGCGCCCACCGACTAGTAGGTGCACGGATGAGAAAACGCTACCTCGCGGTCAGTGCCCTGCTCGGCTGGCTCCTGCTGGTGATCGTATTGATGATCATCTCCGGTTACGTGAACACCGAGGTGTACTTCGTCCTCGGCCTGATCGGCCTGATGGTGATCGCAATTCTGATCACTCCAATCTACTCTCGCCCCCGGTACACCCGGCGCTTGCTGGTAATCCGTATGCTCGGCGCCGCGCTCTTCGTCGCTCTCTTCTTTGAGCAGTTCCTCGTCGGACTTCCAGCGATCAATATCCCCTGGCTCCAGGCGTACATCCCGCTCGAGCAGGTGATCATTGTTGCCACCTCGCTGATGGGAGTCGTCTGCGTCTTTGCCGGCGCGATCGTCCTGAACAGCGCTCGTGGAATCTCCAGCAAAACACTCCAGGAGGCCCTGAACGCCGGTCAGACCCCTGACTGCCGCGGACTATCCCGGGACAGCCTGACCTACTACATGCCTCCGGAGCATGAAGGGGAGGCAGTGCGGCAATTCGTGCCGGAGTCGACGATGGTGCCGTGGACTGGAAGCACCGAGGTGGTCTCGATTGGGGGGAGACCGGTCCGCGGCCATTTCCAGGTCCCAACCGGCACACAGCTCTTCGAACTCCTTAAACGGTCGTACTCTCTCCGACTTCCAGTGAAGGAGGAGGCAGTACTGACGGCGATCCAGGAAGTCTGCGAAGACGTGCTCGAGGTTGCCGACCGGGTGATCCCGGCCAGGCGAGAAGGATACATCCTGGTGGAACTGCAAAATTATCGCCTTCTGTCCATCTGCACAGAGCTCAAGCAGGATTTCCCGGTCTGCTGCCGGGTGCACCCCTGCCCGATCTGTAGCCTCATCGCGTGTATGCTCGCCGAAGGACTGGGACTCACCTGCACACTCGAACATGTCCATGTTGAACCAGAAATGAAGTCCATCACCCTCTACTTCGTCTTCATCCCCTGAGAAGAGATCATATTCTTCCAGGCCCGACCGTACGATCACACAACCTGGTTCAAGGAGAGGTAGGCTCGGGAATCCCCGTCCCCCCGTTTTTCCATGGCAGTGCTCATAACTCTGCCTCACTGGTAGAAAGGTTCGTATCCACCCCGTATCCTCCTCGATTGGAAGGCGATTTCGTACCCTGGGCACTGTCCATCGTTGTCGAGACCTTTAACAGGTGAACACCGAAGGACGGCCTCGAGTGTTCAACCAATCAGGTTCATCTCGTTTGTAAAAAGAGAGGGTTCGGGAACCGGAGTCGGTTCATGCATACGCCCAAGCTACCTGGACGTTCGCGGTCACCTTGAGGGACCCGGGTTCGATCGGCGTCTTGGGTGCGGCGGCGTCCATGCCGGCCGAAGCCCGTTCATATGCAATCGGAGTTGGACCAGAGTCGACCTGGACCTCTCTCGGCCCAATGATGCTCACGCCGAGCGCGGAAGCGACCGATGCCGCATCGGTGCGTGTCCGGTTCACCGCCTGCCTGAGCGCCTCGGCACGGAGCTGTGTTGCCGTTTCCTCGGAGAAGAGGAAGGCGATCGAGTTCACCTGGTTTGCGTCGGATGAGACGGCGGTGTCGATCACCTCGCCGACACGGGCGACATCATCGATCCTGACGAGAAGCGTGTTCGAGACCCGGTAGACCCGGACCTTCCGAGTTCCCAGGGGTGCCGGTGTCACCCCGTCGTCGTACACCGGATAGACCGTGTACCCGGTCGTTGTCAGGTGGTCGGTCGGAATGCCGAGGGCCTTGATCGCATTCGAGACCCGGGTCATCCGTTCCGCGTTCTGGCTCTGGGCCACCTTGACGTCGGCATTTTCTGTCTCCACTCCCACCTGGATCTCAGCCCTGTCGGGCGATGAGACAACCTCGCCGGTGGCCGAAGTCCTAATAACCCGATCGTCCTCCTTCGCTCCATCTACTCCTGCCGGCGTCGGTGTCAGGGCCGTGACAACGACGATGGCGGCGCAGAGACAGAAGAGGACGACGAGTCCTGCTGTCGAATACCGCATACATCAGAGAAAAGGACCACTGGGTGAAAAAAGTAGCGATGGCTTCGGAACCCTTCGTAGTTATTCTGGGGAGAAGAAGAGGTTACAGTGACATCGGCCATCCACCATCACTTCTTCCTCCCGGAAGACACAGGGGCAGATGATCTCGCGGTCCTTCTCGGAATCCCCGGACCGAATACGACAGGGACAAAACTTCTCGCCAAACCGTTCGCGGTTCCTGACCAGGCCCCGGAGCACGACGCCAAGCTGCCGTTCATCGTCGTTGAGGCGGTACCCACTCTTTCTCGCCTCCTCTTGTGCCCAGGCATGCATCTCTTCCTCGGTCTTGGGGTTCCCTTCGCTCATAGTGCACCAGATCGTGTCGGCATTGTATTAGACCTGTCGCTGGGTACCGGTTTCACAGTGGGCAATCATCGACTCAAAGATTCGGCGACCATCCTCTGAGCCGATCACGAGTTCGCTTGACCTCTCAGGGTGAGGCATCATCACCAGCACGTTCCTACCTTCCCCGAGGACTCCCGCGATCCCCTCGACAGAGCCATTCGGATTCGCCACGCCAGTCACCTTCCCCTCTTCATCACAGTATCTGAACGCGACCCGTCGCTCGCGGTTGAGACGACCGACCACGTCCGGAGGGGCAACGTATCGCCCTTCTCCATGGGCCACCGGCACACGAATGACATCTCCGCGCCGAAAGAGACTCGTGAAGGGACTCTCCGTACTCTCAACTCGGAGCCAGGTTGGCCGACAGACGAAGCGAGGCACCTCGTTCCGGGTGAAGACACCGGGAACAAGTCCGCTCTCGGCAGCGATTTGCGCTCCATTGCAGATCCCGAGCACCAGTCCTCCTGCCCGAGCATGTCGGAGCACGTCGCCCATGATCGGTGTTCGTGCCGCGATGGCGCCCGCCCTGAGGTAGTCTCCATACGAGAAGCCCCCGGGGAGGATCACCGCATCGTACTCCCTCTGGAGCCCGTCTCGGTACCACACAAGGTCGGTCGGAACCCCGAGGACCTCGCCCAGCACATGTACTGTATCGAGGTCGCAGTTCGATCCGCCGAACCGGATCACGGCATACCGCATCAGGCGACCTCTATCTCGTACTGGTGAATGACCGGGTTCGCGAGCAGGCGTTCACAGATCGCTCGTGCCGTCGCTTCCGCTTGTTCACGGTCCATCGCATCGATCCCGATTGAGAATCGACGCGCGGTAGAGAGCGCTAGGGTCGGCACTCCGAGATGAGCAAGGGCGTTCTGGATCGCCCGAGCCTCGGGATCGAGCATACCCTCCTTCAGAGAGATGGTGATCATCACATCAAATCGCATGTTACTCCTCCCCAATGATTCGAGCGACGACCTGCCCATACGTTGTGAGGACGTCCCCCTTTTCGAAACGGTAGACATCCTTGTCCAGGGACGCCCCCGTACGAATGTCCCAGAGTCTCATTGAATCCATGCTGATCTCATCTCCAAGCCGTATTTTCCCGTTGGCGTCACGGCCAAACTCGATCTTGAAATCGACTAGCTGGATCCCACGTTCGGCAAACAGCTCCCGTAACACCTCGTTCACCCTCAGGGCAAGTTGCTTGATCTCTTCAAGTTCCTTCTGCGTCACAAGTCTCAGTGCGAAGATGATCTCGTCGTTGAGCATGGGGTCATGACGAGAGTCGTCCTTGTAATCGATCACGATAAGGGGGGGGTCGAGCGGGCTTCCCTCGACAAAGGGATAGTTCCGAACAAGCGAACCTGCCGCGATGTTGCGAACGATCACCTCGAGAGGGATCATACTCAGACGTCGCACCCGCATATGCGACGGGCCCTCGAGGGCGATCAGGTGCGTGGGGACTCCTGAGGCTTCGAGAAGACCGTACAAACGGGCCGACACCCGAGCGTTGAACTCGCCCTTTCCGGCGATCACGTCCTTCTTACCGCCATCGAATGCAGTGATATCGTCACGGAAGACGACGATCAGTTCGTCGGCCTTGTCGGACATGAAGATCGATTTGGCCTTACCGGCATACAGTAACTCGTTGCTCACAGCTGTTGCTCCTTGAGTCGGTCGGAGAGGCGCCGCACCAGTGGCGCAAGGGTCGGGGAATACCATCCCCGTTCAATGTAGTGTGGATAAATGCAGAGCCGCTCGACCAGCTCGACATCTCCGATCAGATTTCCAAGTGCTTCGACTTCAGGCCAGGGATGATCGGGATTGATAAAGTCGATCGAACAGGGCGAGACGCCACCCAGGTCATCAACACCGCACGGGACCAGACGCGCACTGTCAGCCAGGTTCGGCGGTATCTGGATTGCGACATCGGCTGGTAAAACTTCGCGGGCGAGGCGGATCGATGCGCAGTACTCCTCAGTCGAGATTGTGGGAGCGCCTGCCATTCCGGTCCCCTCCTGCGGAGAGAAGTTCTGGAGGATCACCTCCTGGATATGACCATACCGGCGGTGGAGGTCCGCGATCGTCTCGAGCGACCGGCGACGGTCCTCCTGCGTCTCGCCGATGCCAAGCAGGAGACCGGTGGTGAACGGGATCTTCAGACGTCCGGCAGCCGCGATCGTCTCAATCCGGACCTCCGGCACTTTTCCAGGGGATCCTTTGTGGGCGGGGACGCGTGCGATCGTCTCGAGCATCAACCCCATACTCGCGTTCACCTCAGCAAGCATCCGCAGCTCGTCCTCATCGAGGACGCCCGCATTTGTGTGTGGCAAGAGGCCCTGTTCGATCGCGTTGAGACAGAGGCGGTAGCAGTACTCCAGGATCGACGACTCTCCAAGCGCCTCGAGGTGGGCGGTGAAGCCGGGCACTTCTTCGGGGCGTTCACCGAACGTGAAGAGGGCTTCCGTACAGCCCACGCTTGCCCCCTGGACAAGGGTCGCTTGAACACTCTCGGGAGTTAACAGGCAGCCCTCTCCAACCGGGCGACGGAAACCACAGTAATGGCAGTGATTGCGGCAGACCGTGGTGAGCGGCAGGAAGACGTTCCGGGAGAACGTGATCCGGCGGCGAGGCATGTATACACGTGGGAGGCGTGACTAATCAATCTTCACCGTCAGGCCCATATCATCCACAATTCGATCGCCCCATCAAGCTGACCGACACCACCCCGCCAGTGGTAAACCCCGGAAACAGATCGATCATTCATCGGTCGTTGAAAGGAGTGACTTGTTTTTTGAAATTCTTTAATCGGTGCAACCCTCGCATATCAAAATGAGTGGGGCGTGGATGGTTACCCTCATCGTTCTGGTTTGATCCACTCATGACGAAGAGACGGCAGAGACTGATCTTCGGGATCCGGCCTCCTGATCTCATACACACCGAGGCCACATTGTGAAGGCAATTATCGTGGTCGTATCCGACGTCAGCGGTTGAAGTGCAACGACCGTCGGCGAGAGTGGGGCGTTCGCAAGGCAGCATCTTCGATCGGTCTCAGGTTCCCTTTTCAACCCAATTACCGGCGATTAAGGTAATCGAACTGGACATGCCGACCAGGACCAGCCCACGTCAGCCTGGCCTGGCGAATCACAGAATCTCTCATCTTCATCACCTCTTTTGGACAGCGATCGTGAGCATCACTGATGATGCTGCCTCCCTGAAAGGCGAGAGAATTCTCGGTGAATCGTATTTCAGAGGGCGAAGATATGGAAAAAGAGAGATAGGTCCTGTTGACAAGGAGCCGGCTTTCAGAATCCATGAACGAGATGTGAGGTCCGGGTTGAGAGCATCCAGAACGTGAAAAGAGAGAGATTCTTCTTGAGCTGACCGTCCAGATGGTGAAACGGAGGGGTGGCGCATACTACTCGCTTTCATGATTCGATAGGCTGGTTTCCGATGGTTTTCGACGCAAGCGGATCGATCAAAGGAAACGATTCCAAGATGGGAAGGGCTTCGTCAACGAGGCGAAAGGCATCTGAATCTTCGTCAACGAACATCTCTTGAAAATTCACGGAGTCGATCCGGCGAGATTCCCTTTCAATCAAATAGAACCGGGGTTCAGGAATAATCGCCGGGACGTTGATCTCTTCGATCACCTGATTGAAACGCGTGATGAATTTGTTCGGGTGGCAGTAACTGAGGAACTACAAAAAAATTGAACTCATACTCCCACCCAAAACACTTTATTCATAGCTCACCCGTACCAAGAGAGAATGGTCATGGACGTAGCTGCGGACCTGGACTCCTCCGAGAAGAACGGAGGACCCAACTTCAAGGAGATCATACGGCAATCCCCGTGTGTCTTTGCGATTGGGGTTGCCGGCGATAGCGGTTCCGGCAAGACCACGTTCACCCAGTCCATCCGAGAGATCTTCGGAGAGGACCTTGTAACAACGATTACACTCGACGACTATCACCTCTACGATAGAAAGCAGCGACGTGAGCTCGGTGTGACCCCTCTCGATCCAGTGGCAAACCGGATCGACCGGATCGAAGAGGATCTGATCGCGCTGAAGGAGGGCCGGACAATCCTCAAACCGGTATACGACCATTCCGTGGGCACCTTCGGAGAACCCATCCTCTTTGCCCCCGGAAAGATCGTGATCCTCGAGGGGCTTCATACTCTCTTCTCAGAGAGACTGCGAGAGCACCTCGACTTCACCCTCTTCGTCGAACCAGACCGCGAGGTGAAGGAGGACTGGAAGATCCGGCGCGACATGGCGAAGCGGGGCTATGACCGTGAGCAGGTGCTCCTGGAGATCAGAGAGCGAGAACCTGACTACCTGCGATATATCGCCCCACAACGGGAGTATGCCGACGTTGTTATCCGCATCGGCCATTCCAAGTACGGTTCGGCCCTTGCCAGGACACGAAACGTCTATCAGGTCTCGTTGATCCAGGATCCCATGGATCGAGCGATCAGCGATGTCGATCTCGGGATTGACCTCTTTTCGATCCTCTCTCTCTCGGAGCGCAACTTCCTGCTCGAGTTCATCCACCACGAAGATCCCCGCCGCCTGCAGGGCGAGATCGTATTCGATGGAGAGCTCGGACTCCACGTCGTCCATCGGCTCGAACAGTCGATCGAAGAGCAGACACATGTTCGACCGATCTCGCTCGCGCGGGATCGGGAGTATGTAACCGCAGTTGACGTGGCACAATTGCTGATCGCCTGGAGAATCATCCATCGTCGCATCTTCCTGGAACGGTGCCGTGAACCATGCCTTCGTCTGTAAAAGGGCGTCGAATGTACAATGTTTAAATAGGTGAGTGATATACCAATGGACAGGGAAATGTCGACCGCCAGTCGTATCCGCGAGACTTATAACGAGAGCCAGGAGCAGATTGTCCTGTACTTGAGGACCGCTCTGCAAAAGGGCAAGTACTACTTCAAGTCGAAGTATATCGCCCGTGATCTCGGGCTCTCCTCCAAGGAGGTCGGAACCAACATGGCGATCCTCGCTGAGATCTGCGAGGATCTAACGATCGTCCGCTGGTCATATTCCAATAGTACTACCTGGATGGTCCAGCCAAAGGGAGTCTGAGTCTATATGCCGAAGGTGGAGTTCACCTCTGTAATAGAGTTCGTCGCCCGTGTCGATGAGCAGAAAGATTGCCTGATGGCTCAGGACAACACCCAGAAGAACCCCGGATCCCTCTGGTTCAATATCGACGTCCCGAAGGGACATGGTTTTGCCAACGGAGATCAGGTCCGAATCACGATTGAACGGGTCTGATCCCGAATAATTCTACCCACCTTTTTTTGGGACCCGTGACCATATTCGGGTGAATGGCCGAACAACTGCTCACCCTGTTACAACTCAACGATACGCACGCATACCTGGAGGCACACCAGGAGGTATTCTGGGGGCCGGCCGGGCCATTCTTTCGCAAGGCAGGAGGGTATGCCAGGATTGCTGGGTTGGTGAACCGGATACGGAAAGAGATCGGGAGAGAACTCCTCCTCCTTGACTGTGGAGATACGTTCCATGGAACCGCACCGGCTCAGAAGACCCGGGGTAAGGCCCTGGTTCCTGTGCTGAATGCTCTCGGCATCGGGGGAATGACCGCCCACTGGGACTTTGCCTATGGCCCCGAACGCCTCCGGGAGCTCGCGAGTCAGCTCAACTATCCACTCCTCGCAATCAACTGCTACGAGACGGAAAGTGAATGCCGCCCATTCGACGGATCGGTTCTGCTCGAGGTGGCGGGACTTCAGATCGGCGTCATCGGTTGCGCCGCGACCATCCTTGACAAAACAATGCCCCCGTCCTTCTCAGCTGGTTACCGGTTCACGCTCGGGAACACGGAGATCCCCGGCGAAATCAAGTCTCTGCGAGAGAGAGGCGCGAGAGTGATTGTTGTGATCTCTCACCTGGGCCTGCCGCAGGATATCCGATTGGCGTCCGAGACGGCGGGAATTGATGTGATCCTGTCGGGGCATACGCATAATCGACTACTCTCCCCAATCCAGGTGAACGGTGCATTGATCATTCAATCCGGGGTACACGGCTCCTTTCTCGGCCGGCTCGACATGATCGTGAATGATCACGGGATATCCGGGTTCTCGCATCGGCTTTACGAGGTTGGCGAGGACTCCCCGATCGATCAAACAGTCGCCACGCTTGTCGAGGAGGCCGTCTCGCCGTTCCGCGAAGAGCTCAAACGGGTCGTCGGGGAGACCCTGGTCCCACTCTATCGCGGCGAGATGCTCTCGGCAAGCATGGACACCTTCCTGCTCGAGGCGATTCGTTCTGTCACCGGGGCTGAGCTGGCGTTCTCGAACGGCTGGCGATACGGGACACCAATTCTCGCCGGTCCGATAACCACCGGCGATCTTTTTTCCATTATCCCGATGAACTCCGAGGTGATGACAGTTGATCTCACCGGGAGAGAGATCTGTGATATGCTCGAAGAGAATCTCGAACGGACGTTATCGTGCGATCCGTACGGTCAGATGGGCGGCTACCTCAAACGCTGCCTCGGACTGACCTGTTATGTCAAGCTTGAGAACCCCCCAGGACACCGCATCCAGGACTGCTGGATCGGCACCCGGCACCTGGCCCCCGACGATCACTATCAGGCGGCGTTCATCACCATGCAGGGTGTCCCCGAGCGGTTCGGGACGAAGCGAGAGGGAACCGGGATCACAGCACACGAGGCGATAGAAAGAATGCTGGCCGAACGAAGCCCCTACATGCCGTCGGGCGAGATGCAATTCCGAGTTATTTGAGGCGGATCTACCCGGTCATTCTCGCCAGAGAATTTCAATGGGTCTGAGGGTTTTTCAGGGAACTGACCCTATTCCATAGACTTAAGTGGTTGCCAGCCGATAGAGGTGCATGGTGCTATTCGGCGGTATGGAGCTGGGATGGGTGCTGATCGTGATCGGCGCCCTGGTGCTCCTGTTCGAGGCCTATTCCCCCGGGTTCTTCATGACGGTGCCCGGAACGGTGATGGTGCTCCTCGGCGTGCTGCTCGTTCTCGGCATCGACATCTTCTCTTCGGTCTGGGGGGTCGTTCTCGGGGTTGTGGTCGCCCTTGCAACCGCGATCCTGACGGTCTGGTTCTATTCCAGGATCACACCCGATGCGTCACCGACGACCATGTCCCGGGACTCGGTGGTCGGTCGAGTCGGTAGGGTGACAAATGCGGTCGATCACTATTCTCTCAGCGGAAAGGTGCGGGTCGAGGGACATGACTGGTCGGCCCACTCGACCGGTGCGCTGATCGGGGAGGGAACGACAGTCCGGGTCGTCGGATCCGAGGGTGTCCATATCATCGTCGAGGAGGTCTGATTCCATGGCAGTACTGACAACACTTATCTCGATCATCCTGATCCTGGTGATCATCTTCATCTTTGCTCGCGGCGTCGTCATTGTCCAACCATACCAGCAGGGCCTCCAGATTCGTCTCGGGAAATATATCGGACGGCTCAATCCCGGTTTCCGCTGGGTGGTCCCGCTGGTTACCCGCGTAGAGAAACTGGACCTGCGCACGCAGGTGGTCGATGTCCCGAGCCAGGAAGTGATCACCAAGGACAACTCGCCGACGAATGTCGACGCGATTGTCTTCATTCGCGTTATGGACCCCGAAAAAGCCTTCTTCGAGGTGGGTAACTATCGTACCGCAACTGTAGCGCTCGCCCAGACCACCCTCCGCGGTGTGATTGGCGACATGGAGCTGGACGAGGTCCTCTACAATCGGGACGTGATCAACGCTCGCCTGCGGGACATGCTTGACCGTGAGACTGACCAGTGGGGGGTAAAAGTTGAACGGGTCGAGATCAAGGAGGTCGACCCCATTGGCGCAGTCAAGCAGGCTATGACCGAGCAGACAGCCGCGGAACGTGAGCGGCGTGCAGCGATTCTCAGGGCCGATGGCGAGAAGCGTTCGGCGATCCTGAAGGCCGAAGGACTGCGACAATCGATGATCCTGGAGGCCGAAGGAGAGCGACAGTCCAAGATCTTGAAGGCAGAGGGAGAGCGGCAGTCCCGGATCCTAGAAGCGCAAGGCCAGGCGCAGGGACTGAGGATCGTTGCGCTTGGTGCACGCCCTCTGGACCGACGCTCGATCACTGTCCTCTCACTTGACGCTCTCAAAACGATGGCAAACGGCCAGGCAACGAAGATCATTTTCCCGTTCGAATTCTCGAGCCTGATACGGCAATCCGCGAAGTACCTCGGCCTGGCGGAAGAAGACCTCCCGCCGGTGGATGAGGGGGAGACAGCAGTCCTTGAAGAGTCGATCCTGGGCACTATCCCGCAGAGCGATGAGGTCCGGGAGATCCTGCAAGACGTCCAGCGTTCCGTGCCGGAGACACCGGATTTTCGCGAGAAGGGGAAAACAGACCCAATTGTCTCGCTTGATGAAGCGGAGACCGCCGACTCGGGACTGCCAACCCCCCTTGAGTGACCAGGGACCGAACGGCCAAGTCCGGAGATGGGAGATGATCGTATCCCCTCTCCTGTATCGTTCGACCTCACACACCAACCCCCTTTTATGGCAGCAAGTCGCGTTCCGATATGGGGCGTGATGCCCTACCAAGATTCCGAACGAGTGAAGATTTGGTTTCTTGTTGAACCCAGCCCAACACTCTCTCTGGAGTCGTCTTTCATTGTTCCGGGAATTTCATGGGTCCAGCAGACGAACCGCTCCGACCTGTTTCTTCAATCCGGGGGGTTGGGTGATGCAACAGCGCCTCAGAGTTGAACACCCCTTCCCATAATCTCAAAATCGGGCAAAGGTATATCTTGCGCCTCGTTCGTAACTCCAGATAGTCGCAGTGTGTGCGCGACAGACGTTGGAGGCTGAGAGAGTGGGTTTGCTGAACCGTATGGGAACCGTGGTCAAGGCAAAGATGAGCAAGCTGATCGACGCAGCAGAGGATCCGCGCGAGACGCTCGATTACTCGTACGAAAAGCAGCTCGAACTGCTCCAGAACGTCAAGCGGGGTGTCGCTGACGTCACCACCTCGAAAAAGAGGCTCCAGCTGCAACGGGCGAAACTTCTTCAGAGCAGCGAAACCCTGGAGAAGCAGGCCCGTGAGGCGCTCCGAGCTGATCGTGAGGACCTTGCTCGGCTCGCCCTCGAACGGAAGAGCGCAATCGACGCCCAGGTAGCCGGGCTCGACCAGGAGATTGCCACCCTGGAGTCCGAAGAGGAAAAACTGGTAGCAGCGGAGAAGAGGCTCGCGACCAAGGTGGAGGTCTTTCGGACACGGAAGGAGACGATCAAGGCACAGTACTCTGCCGCAGAGGCGCAGGTCAAGATCAGCGAATCGGTCTCGGGGATCAGCGAAGAGATGGCCGACATCGGGGTCTCGATCGAGCGAGCCGAG
>CAYLUL010000003.1:0-3460 GCA_964386835.1 uncultured Methanospirillum sp. | reverse complement strand
AGAATAAGACCACCGACATGAAGGCACGTTCAGCCGCCCTGGACGAGCTGATCGAGAAGGGGACACTCGAGGACCTCACAGGACGACAGGACGTGATCGAACGTGAACTGGCGACGATAAGCTCGAAGACTCAGGTTGAGACCGAACTGTCGAGGTTAAAGACGGAGGAAGGAAAATGATCATTCGGATCATGGGGCAGGGGCAGTTCACCGTGAACAGCAGCCTCTTCGATGCCCTGAACACGATCGATAACGAGATCGTCGAGGTCGTTCAGAAAGGAGACGACGAGCAGTTCGCAAAAAGGCTGTCCGACCTCATCGGACTGATCCAGAAGGAAGGAAACCGGATCTCCGACACGATACTGGTCGAATCGGACGTCATCGTGCCCCCAGCAGACATGACCCTCGTCGAGGCGCGGGACGTCTTCAAGGGAACCGGGATCTTCGAAGGATGAGTTAACCACTCAACAGAGATTGAGAGAAAGGAGGTATCGCACGGGGACCTTCCTCAGAGCGGGATCCCCCAGAGGGGGTACCACCTCTCGACCTCTTTCTCGATGGGAAGTTCCCGTTCAAGCAGGGAGCGGAGGCGAAACTCATATGCGGAATCCCTAGTCGAGTCGGAGAGAGGGACGAATGGATAGAATCGTCCCTCCTTGAAGTGGTAGATCCAGAAGACATTTCTGTCACGTCCAAACCGGAAGACTGCACAGAGCAGGTACGGGCCGAAGCCCCTCTCGATAAGGGTCTGGCTCGCAAGATGCATACCCGCAACAAGGTCCTCGAAGTCCGGGTCCTCCAGGATCACCCAGGTGAAGTGATAGGCGTCCGTCTCGATCCTGAAAGTGCCGTTCGTCTCCTTCGCACCGAATTGGAGCAGTTCCTCAATCTCGGCCCGGACGGAGTCGCTCCGCGACGACTCAATCGGTTTGAAACAGAGCCCGGCTGATCCAGAAGGAACCAGGTCGAGGGTCACCTGCATCGTCACCATCGCCGTCGAGATCGCAAAGAGCCGGTCGCTATCTGCTTCGGGAAGACGGGTCGTCCCGAGTACTGCATCGAAAAGATCGCGAAACCCCATACGTCAGGCCTCCATCTCCTGCTCGATCCTGGCAAGCTCGGCAATCCGTGCCTCAACCGGGGGGTGGGTCGCGAAGAGGTTGAAGATGGAAGAGCCCGAGACTGCGGGGATAATAAAGAATGCATTCATGCCCTCGACCTCGCGGAGGTCCCGCGTGGGAACTCGATTCATGATACCGCTCATTTTTGCGAGAGCAGAGGCAAGATGCGATGGCCGACCGGTCATCACCGCCGAGCCCCGATCGGCAGAGAACTCCCGGTACCTCGAAAGAGCCTGGATCAAAAGATAACTTGCTGCCCAGACCAGAGCGGCCACCAGCGGCAGAAGTGCGAGGGTGACCTCCTTCTCCTCTCGGTCTCCACCTCCCCCAATCAGGAACCAGCTCCTGAAGATTGTAAAGGCAACGGTTGATAAGAAAGTCGCGAGGGTGATCACCATGACATCGTGGTTCCTGACGTGACTGAGCTCGTGAGCGATTACCGCCTCGAGCTCATCCTGGTTCAGCATGTCAAGAAGGCCGGTCGTCACCGCCACCACCGAGCGGGCAGGAGAACGACCTGTGGCGAAGGCGTTGGGGATAGATGAGCGTACGATCGCGAGCCTGGGACAGGGCATCCCTGCGATCGAGCAGAGGCGTGTTATGACCTGATAGAGATGGGGCTCTTCCGCCTCCGAGACCACCCGGGCACCCATGGAGGAGAGGACCATCCTGTCAGAAAAGAAGTACTGAAGAAGGAGGACCACCGCGACGATAGCGAGGATGAATAAGGTTTCAACACCCAGCGTGGCAAGGAACCCGATGAAGAGGAGATACACTACGGCGAGCAGGAGAACTGTGATGATCATCCTTGCCTGTAGTCCGCGATCCCTGTGCCACCGTGCCATCGAGTCATCGCCCCGAGCGCTCTTGTCCGATTGGAGGAGGAGGTCGCACGCCATCCGGCGGGATTAGCCCGCCACACCATCCGGGTACTATCACAGGAGAGCAGGGACGATAAAAACATACTCATTCACCGACGCATCCGGTTTTTCGTTCCGACGAATGGAATCGAATTGGCAAAAAATGTCGCCTGCAACAGGAAGAAAAGGACACTGGGTCCATCAGAAGAACTGGAACAAGTATGGCAACGCGATCAACGAGATCATGGTCACCGCCATCAACCACGAGAGGCCGCCGACAATGTACGGGGAGAGTCGTTCGAGACGAATCCGGGCGAGCAGACCACCGACCCCCTCTTTGAAGATATACCCCCCATCGAACGGGAGCATCGGCAATGCATTAAAGATCCCGACATTCAGGTTGATCCAGGCCGACCAGAAGCAAAGATGGACGAGGGTCCAGAACCCGACGAAGGGCGCCTCGAGATAGGCGGAGGCGGAGGCGCCAGGGAACCCGAGGATCCTGAGTGCCCGGGCGTCCGATGAGGGGTTGAACGGCATGAAGAGGTATTGCAGGATGCCCATCGGATTGAAAGACTGCTTCACGAAGGTCTGGAGTGCCGTACCGTCGTAGTACTCGATCCCCATGAACCCGGATGATGAGATGTTCTCCGGCCATGGCGCCAGGGTGAGAGTGTGCATCGAACGGTTACCAGATACCTCGACCGATAGGAGGGTTGTGTCTCCAGGGCGGCTCGAGGCAAGGAAGCGCCCCACCTCGTCGCGGTTATTGACCGGTGTCCCGTTGAGCGCGACGACGACGGCGTTCGACGGTACCGAGGCATTGAACGCCGGCGAGTCCTTATAGACCCCATGGATGATCGGGGTGGTGACTGGGATGGCCATGCCGACGAGCGCAATCATGAGAAAGATGCTCAGGAGGCCGACAGCGAAGTTGTTGGTGATGCCGGCGCCGTACATGCGCATCTTGGCGCCCCGTGAGGCCTTCTCCAGTTCCTCCTCGTCCGGCTCGACGAACGCCCCGATCGGAATGACCGCCAGGAGCAATCCCGCGGCCTTCACCCGGATCCCCTCAACACGGGAGAGGATGCCGTGCCCGAACTCATGGACCACGAGCGTGATGACGAGGGCGAGCCAGACGGCGATCGTGCCCGGAACGAACTCGTTGACACCAGGGATCAGCAGGATATTCTGAGGGGCGATGATCTGGGTCGGCTCGGGGCGAGTCAGCAGAAGGATCTGGAACGAGAATAGGAGGCTGAATGCAACAACGAACGAGACGATTGCAACAGCGACCACACCAAGGCTCGCATAGATGCGGAGCGGCCAGGAAACCTTCTGAAAGATGTCGAAGAACCCTACCCTCGCCGTCCTCAGGGCCAGGATCGGTCCGAAGAACATGACATGGTCTGCAAATCGTCCGGACCACTTCAGGTAGACGACCAGAACACCATAGAGTACAACGAGGAGCAGCGCGAGC
>CAYLUL010000002.1:17517-33428 GCA_964386835.1 uncultured Methanospirillum sp. | reverse complement strand
GGGACGGGGTCGTCCTTCACGCCCGAATCCGGCGTGATATTCTTTCCGTCGAGGACATCGATGTACCACCGGAGTTCATTGTACTGCTCGTTGTTGCAGACATCGCCGAGAGAGATCCCGAAATCGAACGGTTCTTCTTCGTGAAGGGCGTTGATGGTCTGGACGGCGGCGTCGAGCACCTGCGTCGTGTAGAGCATGACCGGTGAGTATGCCGAGGATGTGCCACCCATGAAGCCCAAATAGATCCCCTGTGTAGGCGTCTCTTCATCGGTGATATGCACATCGGTCATATCGAAAAAGTGCAGCAATCTCGCAGTATGGGTGACGGCGGCGGGGGTTGGTGCGGACGTCGCGAAGCCTGTTCGCTTTTGAAATCCACGATCCCTCGCTCCATCCGGGATTGTCGAAGGCGTTGCTTGCGGCGCGACGAGGTCCAGTCTCTTGTGATATCCAACCCCTTCGCCGAACTCCCAGAGACCGTAGCCGTTCTCCGAGTAGTTCGAAACCTGGTACGGAAGAAGCGTGATTGAGGCGGAAGGGACAGGAACTGCGATCACGGTCCTGTCAAACGTCGTATTAATGCCTGACTCTATCGGATAATCGGGCCCCGTCGTCGGGCCGGCCCCACCGATGCCCACGATAAAAAATACGGCAACGAATATTCCGATGATCAACCTCTCGTTCATGGTTCTAATTTGGATGCTCCGGGATAATAAAAAGAGGATGGAGCGTCCTGGAAAACCCACATTATGGGGGCGTTCATGGTCAGACCTCATCTTGCCCGCTGTCGTTGCATCACGTTCGTTAATAAAAAACGGGAATGAGTCGGCGCTTCTTTATTCGTGGGCGCCTCCGAATGGAGATGGAACAGAGTGCGTCGAGGGTGTTCTCGATGATCAGAATCGACGGGAGATTATAGCGACCGAGGAGTTCCTTATCTTAGGCGATCTCGGCATTCGTCGGCCAATACTCATCCGTACGCGCACTCTCGGCGACGTGTGACTGGAACGATGACCTGGTGCTCCAGATGGCCCAAGTCAACGGACGGGTCAGGCTCAACTCCGGGTCGTCTGTCGAGAAGAATGATAACTCCAATGCCGGGGATCGCTATTTGTCAGGTTGCCGACCTGATGAACTTTTAGAAGGGGATGAAACATCGAGGGATCGGAGAATAAAGGGAAAAACGCGGAGATTGCAATCGGGAGTTTCAATATGCCAGAGTCGAGGCCGTTCCCTGTGACTGGCTGGCTGAGAACTGCGCCCTCCGTATTCCAGATCGGATGTGACATCATGAACTGATCTCACATTTTTGTGTTCAGATCGGAGTTGGTCCTGATACGGACTCTTCGGAAGGCACGTGAGGTGTTGCGCCAGGGGGTGTGTCAGACGATCTGGCAGTGTTGTGCGGTCCTTCGATCGACTCGTGCGCGTTCGTGCCCGCAGAATGGCTGAAAATGGGGATCGTAGCGATTCTTCATCACTTCGTCGCGACGAGCACCTTGAAGAAGTCGTAGTCCGGCACCGGGTGCACCACGGTCTCCCGGAAGCCGGCGTCCCGGCAGAGCTGCTCCCACTGGCGTGTTGCGATGCAATACTCCCCGTCGTTCAGGATGTGCTTCTTGCCGTTGTCGTACATCCGCTCGAACGCCTGGACGCCCCCTTCCCGCATGCCGAGCACCAGTTCGCTCGTGAGGTATTCCAGGATCCTCGCCAGCCGCTCCGGATCTTCGTGGTCTCCCGAGGTGTCCAGGTCGATGTCACCGAGCACGAACCGTCCCCCATCCTTCAGCGAGTCGCGGATCGCGCTGATCACCGGTGCCTTCTCCTTGACGTGGTGCAGCGAGACCGTCGCCGCGACGACGTCGAACCGGTTTGCACCGACGTCCATCTCCTCTGCCGACATCTGCTGGCACCGGACCCTGTCGGTGAGCCCATAGCGCTCCACCTTCTCGTGAAAGAGCGCGAGCATCTCTGCAGAGGTGTCGATCGCCGTGATCCTGCAGTCCGCCGCGGCAAGAAATTTCAGCGAGAGCAGGCCGGTCCCGCACCCGATGTCCAGGACCTCGTCGCCACGTTTCACCCCTGAAGCCTGTACAGCGAGGTCGAGCATGATCTGATGCCTCGACACCTTGCCGAGCGTCACGTCATATTCATCTGCCCAGTCCTGAAACCAGGCACGGTTGCCCGGGGTATCGCCTGTCATCCTCGTCTTCCTCCACATCGGTTCGTTTTCGGACCGCTTCTCTCCTTCGATCACCGGCCGTGGGATGATGTCGAGACTGTCTCGCGAATCCGGTTGACTCGGTCAGATCAGGTGCCCGGATCCGGCCGGCAATCTCTTGCCCACGATCGGCCGGACACGTCCACTGTCGGTGCGGCAATGACCATCCTGACATCGATCCATCGGGTCTCCCGGAGTGGGTAACAAGAGAAGCCTGGTGTTGTTTGTGCAGTGCGAAAGGTTCCCCCGTGACCTGCTCAGGACCACCTAGAAGGTCAGGTTCCCACCACCTGTACGCGGAGAGATCTCCATCGGTCCGAACAGGTCGCTCCTGCAGGTGTGCACTTGGGCGGAGGGGGGGATCGTTTGCCGGGCCGGGGCTCGCGGGGCATTCCAGCTCCGGAGGCGGACCGCTCTGGATCCCCCCCGACATCGCATTCGATGACGCGGGGAAGCCCTACGTGGCCGATTTCAACAACACTCGCGTTCAGATCGTTGTGAGGCAGGGGGCCACATCGGTGGTCATCATCCCCGGTGAAACCGCTGTGCCGGGCGATCTGAAAGACGAGGGTAGGTGTGAGGACGTGAATAGCAACGGTCGAATCGACTTCGCCGATGTCGCCTGGGTGTTCGACAACCTCTCACCCTCTCGTTTTCTCATCTCCCGCAGTCCGCGTTTTCTTCCGATCGCCGAATTTCTCCGGTCGTTGATCCGATCAACAAGCCGTCGGATCCGAAAACGATGCAGTCTGCCCTCGCATACCCCTGTCACCGAGATATGATCCTCGACAGGAGACAACGATCTCACATTGCACGAGATACAGTCCCCTCATCGCCTCCGCACCGGTCGAAGGAGTGATCTCACAGGTCACGGTTTTCTTGGCCCAGAACGATACGGCCCCAAATGACGCCCACAGATCGACCTCCCGCTGCTATCAGAAGATGACGGTGTGAGGGATGGAGCGATGGACGGGCTGTGGCACACACCAGGTCGAGCGCAGGGAGTGGGCGGAGAGACCATCGCCATGCCCGGTGATCGAGGCGTGTTCAGGCCATGACGGCGGATGCCGCTACCAGGGATGTCCCGCTATCTCCGATGTCCCGGTGAGAGAGACGACACCGTTTGCACCCCGCCAGTGCCCCACGTGACACGCGTGACCCGGAGGGTCCGATGTCGGACGCCCTGGACTGCCTCTCGCCTCCGAGAGATCGTCGCATTGACGTTCCGCCGGCGGTGTCGACGGCAGCCCCCGTGCCTGCGTGTCTTGCACTCTAAAATTTTATAGAAGTTTTTAAATGATCCAAATAGTATATGACACAATTGATCGCCTATGAACCCCGAACCCAAGTCACCAGAGCTGGTGGCATGCCTGAACCACGCTCTTGAGAACGAACATGCAATCTACGTCCAGTACCTGAGCCATGCAAAGACCGTCAATGGGGTCGACGTGCGGCTCGTCAACAAGCGGTTGAGGAGACTGGCAGGGTACCACCGGAGACACCAGAAGAAGCTCCGGCACCTGATCGCCGATTACCTTGATGCGGTGCCCTCGATGAGCATGGGAGCGACCCATGCAGCGGATAGCATGGATGCGATCCTCGGAACCAACATCAAGTGCGAAGGAGCTGCAATCGACAACTACATGAAGACACTGGCGTTGCTGGACCGTCAAAAAGAGGACCTTCCCTACGAGTACTGCAAGATCGATTTTGCTCTCAAGAAGATCATCCGAAACGACCAGGCCCACATCGCGACCCTCAAAAAATTGCGCGGTTCGTAACGCAATCAAAGGAAAAAGACGTGGTCTATCTTCCCGGATCCTCTATTTTTGACGATTGCTCGATGAAGAGGCCGCATGAGGATCGACCGCTGTCCCGCTCGATCACGGCATCGCTCATGGGGAGGGCGATTGCCGATGGACGAACGCCAGGCATGATCCAGCCCATCGAATCTCGATGCACCCGCAATCTTCGGCGTGTGGGTTGTTGCAGGAGCTCCCTTCACGTAGCCCGAAGACCACATCGCATCATCACTGGCATGGTGTGAACCTGGCGTAACCAGGGGGATGATGTACACGGAGAGACACGGAGACCGCTGGGGTGAAGGCACCCCGCGTCCCGACATGAGGCACTGCTGGGGCTCAACCCGGCGACGGCGCCACAACCTCGCCGCCTCTCCGGTTCACGCCCCAAAGATCTTCTTGATCGAACCAAGGAGCCCCGAGGGCTCCTGCTCGGCGCCGAGGAGCTGGGTGGCGAGGGCGGCGGCATCAGGCGAGGACTGCATCGCCATCTTGGCCTGGTCCCCCAGCAGGGCGTTCAGACTGGTAGAATCCATCTTCTTGTCGGTGAACTGCCTGCTCACTGCCCCGAGGATCATCGGGGTCACGATCGCCAGGAGCGTGCTGACGATCGCTGGCGGAAGCCCCGTCTTCTGGGCGATGGCGTTCTGGATCGTGCCCATCTGACTGCCGAGAAGGCTGCTCACGATGTCTGCACCACCGGTTGATGCGGGGGTCGCGAGATACGTGGCCACACTATCCGCGGGTGCACCGGCCCCCATCTGTCCGATCATCGAGGTCACCAGGTCGGCACCACCGGGCTGGGATGCGGTCTTTGCCATGGATCCCATCACCATGGGGAGGGCGAGGCCCAGGGCCGATTGAACACCCTTCTCATCTCCGCCGATCGTGGAACTCAGAGCGGCCAGGTTCTCACCTGTTCCGACCTGCTTCATCAGGTCTCCGATTATGTCCATGGGTTCAAAGTCAAGTCCCGGCTATTTAAAAGCTCCGGGTCGCGGTATGATACTCGAGCGTCCTGCGGTCTGCCCGGGCCTTGTAAACCATCAATGTACAGTGACACTGGCCGACGCGATCCCGGTCGCCGGTCAGCCGTGGGATGCTTTCACTGTGCCGGATGAAGGGTCGATCGTGATGCTCGGGTTACACGGCAGGTTCTTTGGGTTGGCCGTCCGACCTTCCCGTCGAGACGGAGCCATTTTATGCCCGACAACGCGACCTCTCACCCCGCTGACCAGTACGACGGGGAGGTGAGGCGGACTATCCCGTACTACGATGCGATCCAGGATGAGTGCCTGGCCCTCGTCGCCAGCCTCCCCCGCCCGCCTCGAGGGTGGCTCGACACCGGGTGTGGCACCGGCTCCCTGGTAGCCCGCGCATTGCGAGCCTTCCCCGCGACCGAATTCGTCGTGGCCGACCCATCACTGGCCATGCTTGCCGAAGCCGGTTCCCGGCTCGATTCGACGCGAGTCACGTTTCTCGAGCCTTGCCCGACCGTCGCCCTTCCCCGTGGGCTGGGGCCGTTCGACCTGGTCACCGCGATCCAGTGCCACCATTACCTGGATGCCGGGGGGCGGCGGGACGCGGTTGCAGCCTGTTTCGACATCCTCGAGCCAGGCGGCCTCTATCTCACCTCCGAGAACATCCGGCCCCTGTCCTCCCTAGGCCTCTCCATCGGCCGGCGGTACTGGGCTCAGTTCCAGGAGCGAGCCGGGCGCACGCCACCCGAGATCGCCGCCCACCTGGCGCGTTTCGATCGGGAGTACTTCCCGCTTACGATCCCTGAGCACCTCGAGCTCCTCCGTGATGCTGGCTTCGTCGCGGTGGAGCTCCTCTGGGCGTCGTACCTCCAGGCGGTCTTCTACGCGGTGAAGGGGGAGAAATGACCGGTATCGTAATCCGGGAGGCGGCGATGGCCGATCTCGAGGCGCTCCTCGAACTCTATCTCGACATGCACGGCCATGATGCGCCCGCGAAAACAGGCGCCGCTGAGACAGCATGGTCCGCACTACTCTCTCACCCCGGGGCGCACGTCCTGGTCCTGGAAGCGGGAGGACGAATGGCCTCGTCCTGTATTCTCTTTGTCCATCCGAATCTCTCCCGGGGTGCCCGGCCGTTCGGCCTCGTAGAGAACGTGGTCACCCGGGTAGACTACCGGCGGCGGGGGTACGCCGGTCGGCTCCTCGACTATGCCCTTGCCCTCGCCTGGGAACGGGGCTGCTACAAGGTGATGCTTTTGACCGGGCGGACTGATCCTTCGGTTCACCGCCTCTATGCCCGAGCCGGTTTTACCGCGGGCTCAAAGGCGGGATACGTCGCCTATCCGCCCAGCGGTCCGCCCTGATCGGGGCCACCGACCAGGCCATGCTCGCGGAACGCCTGCTCCTCGTCGCCCGCGATCCAGGCGAATATGCGGGGCTGCTCGTCGAGCATCTGGAGGAAGTAGAGGACCTCGAACTCGATCGTGCCGGTGCGCCCATCACGTTCATACTCCGCCGCCCAGCCGATGCGGACCCCCCAATGCCGCCGGTCGAGGGGTGTGGGGGCGACGATCCGAATCCGCATCGCCTGGATCCCGATCTCCCGGTAGTAGGCGTACCCCTTCGCGACCTGATCGCGCAGGGCCTCGTTGTTCCTGCCGCAGCTGACCCCGCGGGGTCCGGCCGCGACAAAACATTCAGCGAAGGGAGCAACCGTGGTCTCGATGTCGATCACGTCCGAGCCGGCGAGCGCTTGATTGAAACCGGCCTCGTACGCGGAAAAGAATCGTTCGATCACCACGAGTTCGTCCATGACCGTCTCTCAGTCCGGACAGGGCAAGAACCTTTCTTCCGGGTCGTGGGCCCGGGCTATCATCCCTGCCGGAGCCGAGCGGCGGGGACCCGGAGCTCGAACCGGGCGCCCTCTTTCGGGACCCCGGTCTCCTTTATGGTGATCCCCATACTCGCGAGGATCTCACTCGCCAGGAAGAGGCCGAGGCCCGTGTTCCTGCCGACCCCCTGCTCGAAGATGCGTGCTTTTTCTGTCATCGGAACCCCACACCCGTCGTCCTCCACCCTGACGATGAGTCCGTCGGGCGAAGCTTCCGCATTCAGGCGTATGCGCGTCACCGGGCCACCGTGCCGGACCGCATTCTCGACCAGGGTTGCAAAGACGCGCTCCAGGAGCGGGTCGGCGAAGACGGCGACCGAGGGAAGGCAGTTCTCGACGGTGATGCCACCGAGGGCGACGCTCCGGACTGCCCGGCTGGCGGTATCGTTGAGATCGAGCCACGTGGGAGCTTCCGCCCCGATCATCGGGTAATCCCGCATGAACTCGATCATCGCCCGGACCCGACCGACGGCCGTAACGAGGCCCTCGACCTCTTCGTGTGCTGCTCCGTTTCCGGTCTCCTCGGCGAGCAGGGCGAGGCGACCGTCGATCACCACGAGCTGGTTCGCGATGTCGTGCCGGGTGACGGCCGATAGGAGCGAGAGGCGCTGGTTGGCCGCCTCGAGGTCAGCGGTCCGCCGTGAGAGCGCCTCCTCGGCGTGACGGCGGGCAGTCACGTCACGGACCAGGATGACCGATCCGTCGGCCCGGTCCGGAGGGTCAGCGAGCGGAACCACCGAGATCACCAGGTGACGGTCCCCATCAGGAACCTCGGTCTCGGTGCCGTCGGCAACCGTCACGAGGGCTGGAAGCACGGGGAGGCGGGAGACAACACGGTCGAGGGTTTCACCGATCTCCGTGACCTCTCCCCCGAGCAGGTCCCGCGCCGCCGGGTTCGCATCGATCACCTGCCGGCGGTTGTTGAGAACGAGCACCCCGATCGGAACCCGTTCGACGACGGTTGCATACCCGACTGGGCCGAGACCGAAGAGCTGGAACCGGGCCATGCCGATCGTGAAGAAGATCGCGGTCAGGGGGTAGAAGAACGGAATCACATCGATCTTCTGATTCATCGGTACGACCAGGTAAACGATGAACGCCACCACCGGGAAGATGGAGCCGAGCAGCATCATCAGGATCTGCCAGCGGATCAGTGCATGGGTCGCGCGTCGCAAGGCCACGAGGAGCACCCCGATCCCGACGAGAATAGAGAGGAGGAGGTTGAGAGAGTGAATGAGGTACCACGGTCCTACCTCGAAGATGATCAGGGGGAAGGGACCGGTGGTGTCGAACACGGTTGTTGCATAATAGACGGGGTGCATCAAGAAGACAAGGACGAGGGTCACTGCCGGGATGACGAAGAGCCCGGCGAGGACCCGTCGGGTCAGCAGGTGGCCGTACCCCGCGTACGAGAAGATCATCCCGAGCACGAGAGGCGCGATCACCGCGATCCCGAGATACTCCACGCGGATCCAGGCGAGGCCTATCTCGAGGTTGGGGGCGGTAAGCTCGAGGGCGTAGCCTGCTGCGTGCAGGGTCATCCCGCCGAAGAGAAGGGCGGCATACCGGGTTGCGTCCCCCAACGCACGGTGGTGCCAGGCGTAGGCGGCGAGGAGACCAGTGAGCACCGCCGCGACGACGAGGACCAGGGAGTACAGGGGAGGCATGCCGTGATCAACAGTACTGGCCCAGCTCGGATAAGGGCATCGCCATGCCCCGGTGTCCAGGTTCAGGAGATGGATGTCAGGCCGGGATGGCAGCGGGTCAGGGAGACGTCCACCGACGGCATGACCCGATAGGTTTTCTCGCCTCCTGCGGCCCAAGAGCGATCACGATCCCCTTCTCGAAGAAGCGCCTGTGGACCAATGCCCGGATCCATTCCTTCCAACCCCGGGGCTCCAGCGCCGGCACCTGGGTTTCCGTGCCTCCTTTATCGGTCGTAGGTGTGGTGATCCGGCCGATCCCGGCGGGGGGGACCAGTGCCCCCCCGTGCAGGCTTTTTTGTGCCTCTACGCCAACCGTCATGTAAGACGCCGCCGAACGGGAGCCCCGGACTCATGACACTCATCACGACCGGCCTTGAAGAGACGAGCAGGAACAGGACGGACGCGGGCATGGCGCCCCGGGCGACGGAGCGGCCCCCACTCTTCGAGTTTCGGAACGTTACGGTCGTCCGCGAAGGGCGGACCGTGCTCGATCGGGTCTCGCTCCGGCTTGATGAAGGCGAGCACCTGGCGATCCTCGGCCCGAACGGGGCTGGGAAGTCCACTTTGATCCGAACGATCCTGCACGAGTTCTACCCGGTCCGCCACGAGGGGACGGTCTTCTCGTGCCGGGGTCGCGAGGCCTGGGACGTCTTTGACCTCCGCTCGGCGATCGGGATCGTCTCCAACGACCTCCAGCAGGCATATGAGCCTGGGGCGACCGGGCGCGAGGTCGTCCTCTCGGGCTTCTTCTCCTCGATCGGGCTCTTCAACCACCGGGTGACACCCGCGATGCTCGCCCGGGCGGATGAGGTCGCCCGCTTCCTCGGGATCGTGCACCTTCTGGACCGGCCGATCGGGTCCCTGTCCTCGGGAGAGGCGCGCCGGTGCCTGGTCGCTCGCGCCCTTGTCCATGACCCCGCGGCGCTCCTCCTCGATGAGCCAACAAACAGCCTGGACCTTTCGGCGCTGCACACCCTCCGCCAGACCCTGCGGCAGGTCGCCCGGGCCGGAACGGCGGTGATCGTTGTGACGCATCAGCTCCACGACATCATTCCCGAGTGCGAACGGGTCGTGCTGATGCAGGACGGCCTGATCGCCGCAGATGGCTCCAAGGCAGTGGTGCTCACCGATGAGCGGATCGGTGAACTCTTCAGGGTGCCGGTCAGGCTGGTCAGGGAGAACGGATGGTACTACGCGACCGACTACTGAGGCGGTCCTCAGCTTAAAGTTCAGCCCGGTCAATAGATCTGGCGCATGTACGCGGACCGGCTCAGCGCCCTCCCTCCCTACCTCTTTGCACGGATCGACGCGATGAAAGCCGAGAAGGCCCGGTCCGGCGCCGACATCATCGACCTTGGGGTCGGCGACCCCGACCTCCCGACCCCCCCCCACGTGGTCGAGGCGCTCTGCACCGCCGCCCGAGATCCGGCGAACCATCACTACCCGTCCTACGCCGGGATGGGGGCGTACCGCGAGGCGGTCGCCGGGTGGTACGGGCGCCGCTTCGGAGTGGATCTTGACCCCTCGACCGAGGTGCTTGCACTGATGGGCTCCAAGGATGGGATCGCCCACGTCCCCGAGGCCTTTGTGAACCCCGGCGACGTGGTCCTCGCCCCGAGCCCGGGCTACCCGGTCTACCAAACTTCGACCCTCTTTGCCGAGGGATCGCTCCATGAGCTCCCTCTCACCGCCGAGAATGGGTTCCTGCCCGACCTGGACGCGATCCCCGGCGACGTAGCTCGGCGGGCGAAGCTCCTCTTTGTCAACTATCCGAACAACCCTACCGGGGCAATTGCGCCCCCCTCGTTCTACGATGAGGTCGTCGCCTTCGCCCGCGAGCACGACGTGGTTGTGGTATCGGACAACGCCTACTCTGAGATCGCCTACGACGGGTATCGCGCCCCTTCGTTCCTCGAGGCCGACGGCGCGGCGGAGGTGGGGGTGGAGATGCATTCTCTCTCCAAGACCTACAACATGACCGGCTGGCGGATCGGGATGGCTGTTGGGAATGCGGAGATGATCGCGGGCCTTGGGCGAGTCAAGACGAACGTCGACTCGGGGGTCTTCGACGCGGTTCAACACGCGGCGATCGCCGCTCTCTCAGGGCCGCAGGACTGTGTCGAGGCCGCCTGCCGGGTCTATCAGGAACGGCGGGATGTGCTTGTAGCGGGTCTCCAGTCTCTCGGATACCGGGTCGAGGCCCCGAAGGCGACCTTCTACGTCTGGCTCCCGGTCGAGGACTCGATGGCGTTCGCCGCCCGACTCCTCGATGAGGTGGCGATCGTTGCCACTCCGGGTGTCGGGTTTGGTTCCCACGGTGAGGGCTACGTCCGATTTGCCCTGACCCGGTCGGTCGAACGGATCCGCGAGGCTCTCGAACGGCTGGAGGCACTGCGATGAACCTTCCACCGCATCTTTCGATCCGGGACGGTCACCTTTTTGTTGGTGAACACGACACGGTTCGGCTCGCCGAGGAGTACGGAACCCCGCTCTACGTTACTGACGAGGAGCGCGTGCGGGCCCGGTACCGGGAGTACCGCGACGCCCTCCAGGCGCACTACGCACCGGTCCAGGTACTCTACGCAGCAAAGGCGAACGGCAACTCTGCTCTCCTCCGGGTGTTCGCCGACGAGGGGGCCGGTGCCGACGTCTTCAGCCCGGGGGAGCTCGAGCTCGCCCTCCGCGCCGGTATGGACCCCGCACATCTCCTCTTCAACGGCTCCTCCAAGTCGCGTGATGAGCTCCGCCTCGCTGTCGAGCACGGGATCCGCGTCTCGCTCGACTCGATGGATGAACTGTGCGCGATCGACGAGGTGGCAGGGTCGCTCGGAAAGACAGCCCTTGTTTCGTTCCGCGTCAACCCGGCCCTCGATGTCCCGACTCACCCGAAGATCGCGACGGGCCTCGCCTCGTCAAAATTCGGGATCCCCCACGAACGGATTCCGGACGCCTATCGGGCCGCGCTTGCGGCGAAGAACGTCCGGCCGGTCGGGATCCACTGCCACATCGGCTCGCAGATCCTGGCGCTCGAGCCCTTCGTCGAGGCGGCGCGGGTGATGGTTCGGATCGTGGGCGAACTTGTCCGCCTTGGGGTCGTGCTGGAGTTCATCGACCTCGGCGGGGGTCTCGGCATCCCGTACCGGCACGACGAGGACCTGGCCCCCACCCCCCGCGAGTACGCGGATGCGGTGATGCCGGTCTTCGTGGACGGGATGACCGCCCTTGGTATCCGGCCTGCTCTCTGGGTCGAGCCGGGTCGGTCACTGGTGGCGGACTCCACCGTGTTGCTCACCCGGATCAACTCGACGAAGGATGCGCACCGGCGCTTTATCAACGTCGACGCAGGCTTCAACCAGCTGATCCGCCCGGCGATGTACGGCTCCTACCACGAGGTCATGGTTGCAAACCGGGCGGACGCCCCCCTGGGTGCGAGCTGTACGGTCGCTGGCCCGATCTGCGAGTCCGGGGACCTCCTCGCGGAGGACCGCGCCCTACCAGCCGTTGCCGAGGGCGATCTTCTTGCAATCCTGGACGCGGGCGCGTACGGCTTCGCAATGGCGTCGCAGTACAACGCCCGTCCCCGGGCGGCCGAACTGCTCGTGCGCGGACCCGACCGGGCCCTGATGCGCCGAGCCGAAACTGTCGATGACCTGATTGCAGCCCAGTCGATGCCCTCCTGGCTCTAAACCATGCGCTTTCACTACGCGCTCGTCGACGACCTCCTCCCCGAGGCGGAGTTCGAGGAGCGGGTGGAGGCGAAAGCCGCAGCCTGCGGCGGGCTCGTGGACGAGCCGACGGCTGCGATGCTCGTGGTCGGCGACCTCGGGCGGGCCCATCGCAAGGTCTCTGACCTCCTCGGAAAGGCGAGCCTGGTCCTCTTTTTCGGCCGGGTCCTCACCATCTCCGGGGCACGTACCTTCGTCCGCGCCGACGGCGAGGAGGGGAGGATCGCGACTCTTACGCTCGGCGACGAGACGGGCCGCGTTGAGGTGGCCCTCTTCGACGAAAAGGCGGATGCGATCGCCGAGATCGAGGTGGGCGAGGTCCTCGAGGTGATCGCCCGCCCCTCGACCCGCCGTCGCAGCGAGGTGACTGCGCTCGCCCTTCAGAAGGCCAACTGCGAGGTCGACTGCCAGGTGCCACCGGGGGGGGGCGCCGCGGGGACGCCCGGTCCCGATGCCCTCGCAGAGATCGTTGTCCGGGTCCTCACCATCCGGGTGCCGCGGTCGTTCACGCGCCGCGACGGGACCCAGGGGACGATGATCGAGGCCCTTGTGGGCGACGGCGACGGGGTATTTCGGCTTGTCGCATGGCAGCCCGGGCTCCTCGACGACCTGTCCTCCGGGGCCGCGATCCGGGTTACCAACCTGGAGCCCGGCCGCCGGACGGACCGGCGCGAGTTCTCGATCGACGAGGGGTCAACGGTCGAACCGGTCGAATCAGCCCCGGAGGTCGGGACCATGCCGCTCGGCACTCTCCCCGCGGAGGGGACGGTCTCGATCCGGGGCGATGTCCGTGTGCTCCGGCCCCCCCGCCAGTTTATCGCGCGCTCGGGTGAGCCCTCCTGGGTCAGGAACCTCGTGGTCGGGGACGAGACCGGCGAGGTTCCAGTCGTCCTCTGGGGCGACCATGCCCTCCTCCCGATTGCGATCGGCGATCGAATCGAGGTCTACGGGGGAACCCTGAAGCCCGGCCGGTACGGCGACATCGAGGTCTCGGCTGGCTGGAGTGCGGGGGTTCTCCTTCCGTCCGCCGGGGAGGTTGCGGTAACGATCGAGGGGACCGTCCTGGAGACTCCAGCCGGCTTCTTCATCGATGACGGGCACCATCACTACCTGCTGGACGGGGGATCATTCAGGATGGGCGACGAGATCCGGGTCGAGGGGCGCCTCTTGGGCAACCGACTGGTCCCCGATCGGGCCGAGCCTGCAACCCAGGATTCAGAGGCGGTCCGCCGCCGGCTTGAGAATCTGCCGGTTTTTCCGCGGGGATAAGGCCGCGACCACCCGGGTCCGCCGGCGGATTTTTACTTTCACTCCGCGATGGTCCTGGTTATTACCGCATGCGTCGACGTCACTATTCAGAGCGATCGGAACCTCCGGTCGGTTCGAACAGCAAGAAGAACTCACCAGTTCTGTAGGAGATACGATATGACTGCACCTGTCGCAGGACGCTCGCTGGAGATCGAGGATCTCCCCGGCGTCGGACCCACCACCGCGGACAAGCTCCGCGAGGCGGGATACCTGACCGTTGAAAGCATCGCAACCGCATCGCCGGCCGACCTTGCCGAGTCTGCCGAGATCGGCGAATCGACCGCGAAGAAGATGATCAAGGCCGCCCGCGAGATCGCGGACATCGGTGGTTTCCGGACCGGCCAGGATGTCTTCGAACAGAGAAAAAATATTCGAAAACTCCGGACGTTTGTGCCCGAGTTCGACGACCTCCTCGGCGGTGGAGTCGAGAGCCAGGCGATCACGGAGTGCTACGGCGAGTTCGGCTCGGGCAAGTCGCAGATCGTTCATCAATTGGCCGTGAACGTCCAGTTGCCCGAGGAACTCGGCGGACTCGGCGGCTCTGCCATCTACATCGATACGGAGAATACCTTCCGCCCCGAGCGGATCGAGCAGATGGTGAACGGGCTCTCGTTCCCCGACGAGCCCGACCTGGAACTCCCGACCCCCGAGGAGTTCCTGGCGAACATCCACGTGGCCCGCGCACATACCTCGGACCACCAGATGCTCCTGATCGATACGGCCCGGGAACTTGCCGCAGAACTGAAGTCATCGGACTATCCGGTCCGGCTCTTCATCATCGACTCGCTTACGGCCCACTTCCGGGCTGAGTACGCGGGGCGCGGCACGCTCGCGACCAGGCAGCAGAAGCTGAACCGGCACATGCACGAGCTCTTCAAGCTCGTCGACGAGAATAACGCCGTTGGCCTGGTCACCAACCAGGTGATGTCCAACCCGGGCGTCTTCTTCGGTGACCCGACCAGGCCCATCGGCGGCAACATCGTCGGGCACACCGCAACCTTCCGGCTCTACCTCCGGAAGTCGAAGGGCGGCAAGAGGATCGCGCGCCTCGTGGATAGCCCGAACCTGCCCGAGGGAGAGGCGACTTTCATGGTCGAAGAGGCCGGTCTCAAGCCGATATGAGGGCCGTTGTCACCGATATCGACGGCACGATCACGGACGGCGTCCGCCGGATCAGTCTTTCCGCGATCCGGGAGATCCGGCGGCTGGTCGATGACGGTATTCCCGTGGTGCTTGCCTCGGGCAACACCCTCTGCTTCATGGACTGCATCGCCAAGATGATCGGGACCAGCGGCGCCGTGATTGCCGAGAACGGGGGTATCTGGCGACATGAGTACCCGGCTGAGCCGGTGATCGAGGCCGACCGTAGGGTGACACTTGCCGCGTTCGAGGCCCTCCGCGGGCACTATGCCGCCCGGGGCGTGGAGCTTGACCTCTACTCCCATTCTCTGCGACACGCCGATGTTGCGTTCGCCCGGACAGTTCCCATTGATGACGTGCGCCGCCTGCTGGCAACCCACCCGGTCCGGGTGCTCGACACGGGCTTCGCGATCCATCTCCAGCAGGCGGGTGTCACCAAGGCGACGGCGCTCGCCGCGCTCGCCCGGGCAATAGGTCTCGAGATCTCGGACTTCCTTGCGATTGGAGACTCCGAGAACGACGTGGAGATGATAAAAGAGGCGGGGGCTGGAGCCGCTGTCGGCAACGCCGTTCCCCGGGCTCAGGCGGCGGCCGACTTCGTGGCGACGGCCCCGTTCGGCGACGGTTTCGTAGAGGCCGTCCGCCACTACCTTCCCTGATTACCCGCACTTCTTATTGCTTTGACGCGTATCGGTCGACGACGATGTAGTCCTTGATGTCTTTCACCGCCTCGAAGGGGATCAGGAGCCGGTCGCCGTCGACACGGTAGCCGGTCACATCGAAGGTCGGGTCCGGTCGGACGATCAGGTCGACAACCTGGCCGCTGTCCAGGTCAACGAGGATATTCTTGAGAGTCCCGATCACCATCCCGTCGTTCGACATGATCCTTTTACGCGAAAGGCTCCGGGAGAAGGTGTTCACCATGGCAGAATGGTCTGCTTCTTGAACTATAAAAACTGCGTTCTCCTCCCGGACACATATCTACCCCCGCTCACCCACTCACGAGGGCGGAAAGACCCGGATGATGTCGGTCTTTGTCAGGATCCCGACTGGCCTGCCGTCTTCGATCACGATCAGGCGGCCGATCTCGCGCTCCTTGAACCGCCGTACCACCTCGAAGAGCCGGACATCCCCTTCC
>CAYLUL010000002.1:0-17507 GCA_964386835.1 uncultured Methanospirillum sp. | reverse complement strand
TCACCTCCGTCACCGGGGTTGAGAGCTCCAGTCCGTTTGCAATTCCTCGGACCACGTCTGTGACCGTCACGATTCCGCGCATGATCGAGCCGTCCATCACCGGCGCCCCGTTGATCTGCGCACCGGCGAAGAGCTGGATTGCGTCCTCGAGCGTCGATGCCGCCGGCACGACCTGGAGCGGGTGGGACATGTATTCTCGGATCGGCTTCTTTGGAAGCGAGATCATCTCGGAGATGGAGATCATCAGGGCGCCCTCCACCTCGTCCTTGCCGAAGATCTCACCCCGGACCTGGAGCTTGTTGACCGGGGTCGGGCCGACCGTGATCTCGTCTCCCATTTCGAATTGCTTGACACTACCCATGATCCGGACCACGGCATGGCAGACGTCGGGATGACAGAGAGTCGTGCGGTCGACCTCTGTTGCCCCGAGCCCCGGGAGGGGCTCCCCGTTCCGGGCGATCGGGACCTCAGCATCCCCGCCTGATTGGGAGATATTGAGCTCCTGGTAGGCCTTGGTCGTCGGGTTGTAACCCCCCTTCGGCCCGGGTACCCCGTCGACCAGTTTGAGGGCTTTCAGGGCCTGCATCTGGTTGCGGATCGTCCCGGGGTTTCGCTGGATCACCTCGGCGATGTCCTCACCCTTGATTGGCCGCGAGTCCCGGTGATAGAGGGTGATCAGGGTGATCAGGATATCCTTCTGAATGAGCGAGAGATCCATAATGATCGATCATGTTGATAAGTATATAGAAGTTCTCAAGATGCCTTCAGTTGGGTCGACGGCCCCTTTCAGAACCAGGTCCAGGCACCAGTGGCGGCGCACCCGGCGAGGAACCCCATGATGGCCCCCCCGTTGAGAGGGGGGAGGCCCGCATGCGCTCGCCCCTTGTCAACGAACCGGAGGAGCAGGGCGAGGCCGGCCACCGACCCGATGATCGCACCGAGCGCTGGCCCGTTCACGAACCCGAAGCCGCGGGCGGTGATGAAGGTATTTGCCGAGACCACGAGGATGGCGGGCATGATCAGGTCGCCCATCCCGATCAGGAGAGCGGAGCGCCCCGTCCCCTTCTCCGGGGCGGGTGGATCACCGTTCGCCGGGCCGGCGTCCACCGGGCCTACCCCGTCCCGGATGAACGAGTATCCTCGCTCCTTGGGGACGATGAAGAGGATAGGGGCTCGCTGTTCCAGGACACCCTCGGCGAGGGCGATCATGTGCCGGGTGCGATACACCGAGAGGGCATCGTAGACGGCGAGCAGCACCAGGAGGAGGAGCACCGGGAGGATACCGAGGGAGGTGCCGAAGATCGCCGCGACACCGGCGGCGAGGAGGAGGCCGAGCGCGTCGATCACGTACCACTCCGGGTAGTAGTTGAGGAGGATCACTGCCCCTGCCCCGAGGAGAAATGCCCCTCCGAGCACGATCATTGAATCGGTTGTCACCGCTCCGAGGAGCGCGATGAAGACGTAGACGAACGAGAGCCCGATGGAGACGAAGACGATCGCCCGGATCACACGACTCATCCCCATTCGGATCAGGACGAGGAGAACGGCCGTAAAACCAAGCAGGAGCACGAGAAAGATGAGGGGGTTCGCGGCCGATCCCGGGTCCTCGAACGCGACGATCCCCGCCCGGTGCATCAGAGGGCCGAGCAGAACCGCGCCGAGCTCCGCGAGGATAAGCATCACGATGATCCCCATAAGGGGTAGCAACTGGCTCCTCTTCATAAGCGCCCGTGAAACAGGTAGCTTAAGTACTGGGACTTCATCACCTAAAAGTATGGACCTCCGCGATGCGTTGCCCGAGTTCGTGCTCACGATCATCCTGGTTATCTCGACCCTCGTCCTTGTCCTCCGGGTGTGGCAGGATCTCACCATCGCGGTATCGGCGACACTGATGATGCTCTCGCTCGGCGGTCTCTTCCTCGTCTTTGGTGCGAAGATCACCGCCCTGTCACGGACCCTGGTCGATCGGGAGCGCGGGATCCGGATGAACCTGATCGAGACCCAGGAGGTTCTTACCCAGAAGTACGACGAGACCGTCTCCCAGATCGATGCGATCATTCTGGATTTTCAGCGGCGCCTCTACCGGTGAAGGCCGTCATGTTTAACCGATCCGGCTCCGAGAGCTGATCCCATGGGGGTCGCTCTCCGGGACATTCTTGCCCCGTACCGGGATCCGATCGGCTGGGACGGTCTCTCCGGGACCGCGGCGATCGACGCGCATAACGCACTCTACCAGTTTCTCACGATCATCAGGCAGCCGGACGGCACCCCCCTCGTCGACGCAGAAGGACGGATCACCTCCCACCTCTCAGGCCTCTTCTTCAGGACGACGAAACTCCTCGAGCTTGGGGTTCGGCCGGTCTATGTCTACGATGGTCCACCTCCCCCCCTGAAGTCCAGGACGATCGAGGCGCGGCGGATCCTGCGGGAAGAGGCGGGAAGGCAGTACGCGGCTGCTGTCGAACGCGGGGACCACGAGGAGGCCTATCGGCAGGCACGATCGGCCACCCGTATCGATGGGGCCGTGATCGACTCATCCCGGCGGCTCCTCGATCTTCTCGGCGTCCCCTGGGTCCAGGCACCAAGCGAGGGGGAGGCTGAAGCGGCCCGGCTCGCCGCGACGGGCCAGGTGGCGTACGCGGTGAGCCAGGACTATGACTCCCTCCTCTTCGGTGCCCCGTTGCTCGCCCGGAATATCACTATCAGCGGTCGGCGCCGGCTCCACGGACGAACGATCACCGTGGAGCCTGAGCGGATACGGCTCGCAGCGGTCCTCGAGGGACTGGGAATCGAGCGGGAAGAGCTGATCCTGGTCGGGATCCTGGTCGGCACGGACTTCAACGAGGGGGTGCGCGGGGTCGGCCCGAAGACGGCCCTGAAGATCGTTCGCGACGGACGGTTCGAGGAGACGGTGGCCGAACGCCTCCCGGGCTTCGACCCGGCCCCGATCGTCGACTTCTTCCAGAGCCCGCCGTCGGGGGGGACGGCCGACCTCGAGTGGAAGACTCCGGATGGAGACGGGCTCCGCGCGATGCTCTGTGACGAGTACTCGTTCTCTGGGGATCGGGTGAACGGGGCCCTCGAGCGGCTCGGCATGACAGCCGGCCAGCGGACCCTTGATCAGTGGTTCTAGCCGGGCGAAAATGGAGATCCCCGACCCATTTCCCTCCTTCCCTTCTCGAGCGGCGGCGGAAAGACGTCTATTCCACAACGATTATCATCGCTCGGACGTATGCTTACGTCACCACCTGCTGGCGGCACAGGGTGGGGGGTAAGGCCTGGTATGAACGGTATGTCTGGACTCGCGAGGCGGCCCGCCTCATGGATGCGCCCCGCGGTGCTCTTTCTCTGCATCGCGGCGATCTCCCTCTCCCTATCTGGGGTGGAGGGTCTCATGGTGAAGCAGGACCTCTCGAGCCTTGCACAGCGGTCGGACGATATCGTCCTCGGCACCATCGTCGGGACGGAGAGCTCCTGGAACGCCGACCACACCGGCATCGTGACCACGGCGCACGTCCGGATCAACCGGTCAACGAAGCAACGATTCTCGGGGACGATCTCGGTCACCGTCCCCGGGGGGACCACTGACGGGCTCACCCAGTGGGTGGAGGACCAGCCCGTCCTGGTGCCTGGAACAGAGGCGTTCTTCTTCCTTGCGCAGCACCCACGGTGGGGCACGACCTTTGCGGGCGGAGACCAGGGGATGCTCCACGTCAGGAACGGCAGGGTCATGAGCGACGGAACGGTGAAGAGCCGCGGCATCCCGGTCGACGACTTTGACCGATTTCTCAGCGATGTGTCGGTCGGCATCCCCGCCGCGCTCCCAGTGGCGGCGGGACCCGAACCTCGTGCCGCTGCCGCGACACCTGTGATCTCAAGCATCTCTCCCTCCACCGCCTCTGCCGGTACCGGGACGCTGGTCACGATCACCGGGACCGGGTTCGGGACCAAGGCCTCACGGACCTCGTCGGCCGACGTCGGGTTCCTGTACCGCTATACTTCGAGCGGTGCGACGGCTATCTGGGCCTCGGGCTATCCCTACTTCAGCGAAAACTCGAATGATATCATTTCCTGGTCGGATACCCGGATCGTGGTGAGGGTGCCGACGGGCCGCACGAGCGACCAATATCTGGGCGGCGCGAGCAGCGGATATGTTGTTGTCTGGACCGACAGCGAGGCCGTCAGCGCGAAGAAGCCGTTCACGGTCACCTTCGGTTACGGGAAGAGGAAATGGATCACCCCCGCCACATTCTACGTGAACCCGGGAACCCGGGGGTCGACCGCGGTCTCGGCTATCCAGAACGCGGCGAACACCTGGAACGCAGTGATCCCCGGGTCGTCGTTCAGGTTCGATTACCGGGGGACGTCGACCAGCACCACGTTCGGCCGCAACAACCAGAACCTGATCTGCTTCGGGCCATCCTCCGACTTCACCGAGGAGGGAATCATTGCCTGGGCGAGCTCGTGGAGCGACGCGAGCGGAAACATCCTCGAAGCGGACGTCGAATTCAACTCGCAATGGGCCTGGACAACCGGGACGGCGAGCGGCGATATGATGAACATCGAGGCGATCGTCCTGCACGAGCTCGGTCACTGGCTCAGCCTCCGCGACCTGTACGGCTGGGCGCCCGGATACCCATCGGACGTCGGCAAGGTGATGTTCGGCTTCAACAACGACCAGTTCGGCAATAAGAATCTCCGGAGCCTGCACGAAGGCGACCGCGCGGGGATCCGGTGGATTTATGGCTCCTCGACCGCACCCGCGCCGACCGTCAGCTCGATCACGCCGGCGACGGGGGTTCAGGGTTCCACAGTCGTGATCACCGGTGTGTTCGGCACCGGCTTTCAGCCCGGAGCAACGGTGAAGCTCCAGCAGTTGGGCTCCGCTGACATCCCAGCGACCGCAGTCTCGATCGTCTCCTCAACACGGATCACCTGCCAGTTCACCCTTCCCGCGGCGGCGAGCGGCACCTGGGCCGTGGTCGTGATGAACCCGGACGGGCGGAGTGGCTCGCTTGCCAGTGGTTTCTCGATCACTGCACTGGCGTCGTCCCTCTCGGCTGACTTTTCCGCGAACCCGACCTCGGGGCCAGCGCCTCTGTCGGTCCAGTTCACGGATATCTCTACCGGGTCGCCGGTCATCCGTTTCTGGAGCTTCGGCGACGGCTCGACGTCGACCCAGGTATCCCCGAGTCACACCTACATCGCCCCGGGCACCTACACGGTCTCCCTGACCGTCTATAACAGCGCCGGACAGTCGAACTCGAAGACCCTGGCCGGTCTCGTCACCGTCGGTTCAACCACTTCCTCTGAGCCCTGGTACGTTCCGCACGTACTGCCGGCCAGAATCGAGGCAGAGGACTATGACACGAGTGGTCCGGGGAACTCGTACTGGGATACGACCGCGGCAAACGAGGGAGGCGCTTACCGTTCGGACGGCGTGGACATCGAGCGCCTCTCGAGCGGGGGTTATGCGGTCTGCTACATCCGTGAGGGAGAGTGGACGGTGTACACAGTCGAGTCCCCGGCAGATACGGCCTATCCGGTAGAGCTCCGGGTGAGCCGGTGGTACGATACGGCCCGGACGGTGGAGATCCTGGTGGACTCGGTCCGCCAGGGAACGGTGACGGTGCCGAAGACGGGGTCGAGCGCTGTGTACACGACGGTCTCGACCCTGGTACCGGTTCCTGCCGGCCGGCATACGGTCACACTCCGGTTCCATGGGGGGAGCATGAACATCGATTCGATCACCTTCGGCGCTCCTCCGCAGCCTCCCGCATTCTCGGCCGACTTTTCCGCCTCCCCGACGTCGGGGCCTGCGCCACTGTCGGTCCAGTTCACGGACTCTTCAACGGGCACCCCGACCTCGTGGACATGGTCCTTCGGTGATGGGGAGACCTCCAGCGAGCGGCATCCCCGGCACTCCTACGCGAACCCTGGGATATACACAGTTTCGCTCTCGGTGGGTGACGCAACTGGACAGTCGCGGACGAAGACATCGGCCGGCCTCGTCACCGTTTCCGGCGCCTCAACCGCCCCATGGTACATTCCGCACGTGCTGCCGGCCCGGATCGAGGCAGAGGACTACGATACGAGCGGTCCGGGGAACGCGTACTGGGATACGACGGCAGTGAACGAGGGAAGGGCCTACCGAACAGACGGCGTAGACATAGAGCGCATCTCGACCGGTGGCTATGCGGTCTGTTTTATCCGCGAGGGGGAGTGGACGCGGTACACGGTCGAGTCCCCGGCAGACACGACCTACCCGGTCGAGCTCCGGGTGAGCCGGTGGTACGATACGGCCCGGACGGTGGAGATCTTCGTGGACTCGGTCCGCCAGGGAACGGTGACGGTGCCGAAGACCGGGTCGAGCACTGCGTACACGACGGTCTCGACCCTGGTGCCGGTTCCTGCAGGCCGGCATACGGTCACCCTCCGATACCACGGTGGGAGTATGAATATCGATTCGTTCACCTTTGGTTCGCCCGGACCCAGCAGTCCGCCCGGCACCCCGCTCGGCGATGCAGTTGATGCCCCAGACCTCTCCTGGAACTCCGATGGCGCCTCTCCCTGGACCGCGCAGCAGTCCTTCTCCCACGACGGGTCCGATGCGGCCCGGTCAGGGAGTGTCGCGAACGGGCAGCGATCCCGGCTCTCAACGCAGGTGACCGGTCCTGCGATGGTCTCCTGGTGGTGGCGGACTTCGTCCGAGGCAGAGTTCGATCACCTCAACCTGCTCGTCGACGGGCAGATCCGACAGGTGCTCTCCGGAGAGTCCGGGTGGGAGGAGTCCTCGACGACAGTCGGCCCCGGCGCCCACACCGTCGCCTGGGAGTTTGTCAAGGATCCGACCTACGCGAAGGGCTCCGACTGCGGATGGCTCGACCAGGTCCGGGTGGCAAGCCCCGCCGATGGAAGGACCGCGGACTTCGGCTCGTCAGCCATCTGCGGGCGGGCGCCACTCTCGGTGCAGTTCACGGACGGGTCAACAGGGGGTCCAACCACGTGGGCGTGGTCCTTCGGGGACGGCGGGACCTCGAACCTTCAGAACCCCACGCACACTTACGCGTCGAACGGGTTCTTCACTGTCTCGCTTCGGGCCACCTATGCCGATGGTGCAACACGGACCATGACCAGGCAATGGTTCATTCACACCTCCTCCTACTTCTAAGGCCTCGCTGAGGCCTTCGACCCCGCCGCGCGGCGGGGTCATGGCCCTCTCGCTGCGCCCTGGGCGCCTCCCTTGGACAGCAGTCAAAAGCCCCGGGCTGGTTTTGGATGATCCTACCAGAATCTATATGCCCCTACCATCCCAGACTCTCTGGAATGCGACTGTCTCTGCTGTGTCTCTGCATCGCGCTCGTGCTCTGTTGCGCCGTGCTCCCGGTCTCGGTTGCAGCGGCCGAGTATTACCAGTTTTCCGAAAGGTGGTCGTTCGACGAGAAGGACAAAGGGTACCTTGAGCAGCCGGGCGGGATCACGGGCGACTCGGAGGACCGGGTGTACGTGGTTGACCGCGTGCGGTCCGCCGTCCGGTACTACTCTCCATCTGGGGAGTACCTGGGGCGCTGGGGTGCGCCGGGTTCAGGCCCGCTCCTCTTCAATGACCCGGTTGACATCTCCATCGATGAGTCCGGCAGGCTCTATGTGGCCGACACGGGCAATCGCCGGATCCAGATCTTCACCGCAGGGTGCGACGTGCTCGCCACCTGGTCCGGTGTCCGGTACAAGAAACCGGTTGGCGTGGCGATCGTCCGGAAGGGGAAGGCATACGTTGCCGATCTGGAGCAACCCGAGATCCTGATCGCGGATGAGGACGGGTATGTCGAAGCGACCATCGGGGCTGAGGGGACGGGCGACGGCGAACTGCGACGCCCGCGGGCTCTCGCACTCGACTCGGTGGGGAACCTTCTGGTCCTGGATGAGTCCAATGCCCGGGTGACGACGTTTAACCGGGACGGCGAGTTCGTTCTCCGATTCGGGTCCCAGGGCGAAGGGGACGGCGAGCTCAACCATCCTGAGGGGCTCGCGCTCGACGTCATGGACAACATCTACGTCGCTGATACCGGGAATGGACGGGTGGTGAAGTACAGCCCGAGTGGTGAAACGCTCGCGGTCTTCGGAGCGCGGGGTTCTGAGGACGGCGAGTTCGAGGAGGGGCCGTTCGACGTCTGGGTCGACTCGAAGGGTGCGGTCTACGTCCCCGATGTGGCCCGACATGGTGTGCAGATCTTCGTGCAGGGTGAACCGCCCGTCGAGACGCCCGACGATAACTCAACCGCTCAGTCGGACACCAACTCCACGGTCCCTGTCGGTAACAGCACGGCGAGGGATCCCAACAGCACTGCCCTGAACGGAACCGCGATGAACAGCACGTCCCCCCTTGAGACGGCCCCCGATAACGAGACCGCCACCGCGAACGAGACGGTGACGGAGACGACGACGGCCCCGTCCCTTACCCCCCTCCCAACCATCACGGCCGTGAACATCACGCCGTACGAGACCCCGACCGCTCCGAGGAGCCTCCCGGCACCGCTCGCTGGCATCGTCGGGGCACTGGTTCTCGCCGGCCTGATCGTCAGACGAAGCAGATAGGCGGGTTGCGGACACTCCCAGGAATGGAGTGCTCTCCCTTTTTTTCCTTCTCCGGCAGTCCCCCGGACCATTGTTTAATCGACCGGGCGGCCCTGACCGTCCCGACGACCTGGTCGATGGGGTTTCACTCGAAGAGACGGGGGGTCGTTATCCCACCCGGCGCCAGACCCAGACAAAGCGCTGCAGCGCCGTGAAATGGCCGAGCACACCGAACAGGACAAGGGTCCACCCGAGGAACCGCATTCCGGCGATGGGTCCGCCGACCACGAGGTCGAGTACGGATGCAGCCATGAGAAGGACAAGCCGGTCGGCCCGGCCCAGAAGCCCGCCGTAGTAGCGCCCCACTCCGACCGCCTGAGCCTGGGTCCCGAGGTATGAGGACATCAGCACACCGGTCAGGGCGAAGACCCCGATCTGCCAGGAGGCGAACCCGCCGGCGAAGACCCCGGTGATAATGAAGATGTCTGCGTACCGGTCGATTGCGTGATCGAGGAAATCGCCGCGCGGCCCTTGCTGGCCAGTTGCCCGTGCAAGCGCCCCATCGACCGCATCGAAGACCGCATTGGCCGCGACACAGATGAGGCCCCCAGCGATCGATCCGACGGCGTAGAGGATGCCGCTGGCAAGCGCGAGAAAGAACGAGAGGACTGAGAGCAGGTTCGGTGTCACCCGGAGGACGAGCGCGACCCGGACACAGAGGTCGAGGATCCCGGCGACCTGCGGCCGGAACGCATCGAGAGTCATGGGCCCACCATGAGATATCTCGAAAAGTCGAGATGACCATGTGAGGGTGGTTCGCGCCCCGCGACGAAGGCGGCGATACGGTCTGCCGTCTCCTCGACTTCCCGGTCGGTCGTCTCGATCTCGAGGAGCCGGTCAGGAGAATGGAGTTCGAGGGCCTCGCAGAGAACCACGTCGAGCGCCTCCGCCTCCACGTTCTCCCGGACCTTGGCAGGTGGGTAATTGCGCGAGGCGAGCCGGTGCTCCAACACATCTGGCCGGCAGCGGAGGATCACCAGCCGGTCGCAGGGGAGGAGGTGGGCAAGGCCTCCCTCAACGTAGCCGTCGATCGGCTCGAACGCGGCGGACCAGGCCTCCTCGTCGACCTCCCGGACCCCGTCCACTTCGGCGACCACGAAGGGGCCGACCGTTGCTGAAACCCGCACTACCCGTTTGCCCCTCCGGGCGAGTTCATCGCCGACCGCGGTCTTGCCCGTCCCCGGCGTCCCGGCGATCCCGACCATCATCCTATGTCAGGTGCACGCGACGCAGATAATAACCGATCGTCCCTGGCGGTTCTTCGTTCCCGTGCCGATACTGCTTTTTCCTTTGCCACCATAGAGGGCGGGTACACCGATCCCGCTCCCGCTGCGTGGCCTCCGGAGCCTTCGCGCGAGGCAGGCGAGACGGGGGGTTCACATGATCTGCTCTTCACACCCGGTCGTCTCGCTTCTGTTCTGCCTGATCGTGCTCGGGATTCTGATCCCCGGCACTTCCATGGCCCTGTCGGCTGATCCGATCCCGAGTGCCACCGTGGACGAGAATCGGACCGGGTCTGCCCCGGGACATGGTTTCTCTCTTGAACCTGAAGCGGTTCGGAACCTCCCCCGCCATTCCTCACAGATGGTCCATCCCGACCTCCCAGACGACAACAGGGTCAAGCCCGCGCCCGCCCTGGTCCAGCGCATGCATCGGGATCTCCTGACCCGAATCATGCGGAACTCCTCCGATCCCGGCGCGATTCAGCGGTTCATGGCAACCCGTCTCACTCCGCCGCAGGTATGGACTGGTGGCCTCCCGTCGAAGGGAAGCCCCCGGTCCCTCGTTATCCTGGTCGACTTTCCCGACTCGCCCGCGCTCGCATCCCAGGGGGTCCAGGATGTTGCCTCGAAGATGTTTGGGGAGGGAGGCTATACCCCCGAAACACCGAAAGAGAATCTCCGCCGGTACTACCAGCGCTCGTCGTTCAACCAGCTCGATCTCAGGGGGGACGTGATCGGTTGGTACCGCAGCCCGCACACCCGACAGGAGTATCTCGACCTCGCGGCCGATTACCAGGCGCGGTACGGAGGGACGTACGGTCCGAGGATCGGAATCGCGTGTGCCCGGAGCGATCTGCTCTATAATGCCCTGGATGCACTCGACGCGCAGATCGACCTCTCCCGCTACGACAGCGACGGCGACGGGGCAGCCGATGCGATCTATCTCAAGTATGCGGGCGAACCGGGGGAATGGGCCAGTCTGTTCTGGGCCACTCAGGCTAGCTACGTCTGGTCGGAGGGCACCTTCGACGGCGTCCAGCCCGGTGAGTACGTCTTCTCGTGGTACTCATCGGAGGCCCACGATGCGTCCTATCCTCTTTACCGCCCGTCGACTGACATCCATGAGACCGGCCACCTGCTCGGACTGCCCGACTACTACGACTACGACAGCACCGTCGGACCGAAAGGGGGTGTCGGTGGCTGGGATATGATGGATGCGAACTGGGGCGACCACAACGTCTTCTCCAAGTACCTGCTTGGGTGGCTGACCCCGACGATCGTCTCTTCGGGGTCGCAGGTGCTCGACCTGCAGCCCGCGAGTGTGAGTCGGGACGCGGTCCTCGTGATGCCGGGCGCCTCACTCGATACCTATGCCGAGTTCTTCATGGCAGAGTACCGGGTCCCCGGCACGGGTGTGGTCCCGCAGTACATCCTGGTCCCGTCTGGCGACTATTACTCCTCGTACGGCGACTACAGCAGACCGGGGCTGATGATCTGGCACGTTGACGCACGGCTTGACGGCCAGAGGACGGACTTTGCCTACGATAACTCCTATTCCTCTCACAAGCTCCTCAGATTGATGGAGGCCGACGGCCGGGAGCACCTCGAGCACCAGGCAGGCTCGGTCGACGGAAACTTCGACCTCGACGACCTGTACGGGACGGGGTCGGTCTTCAGCCCGTCGAGCCAACCCGGGTCGACGAGCTACCAAGGCGCAACGACCGGCGTGAACGTGCGTTCACTCTCCCAGACATCCGTCTCGGGTCGCGTGAGCATCGGGACGGTCACGAGGCCGGTCCCGGTACAGCCCTCGGTCATCTCGCCCACGGACCCGAACGATGACGGGCGATACGAAGACGTGAACGGGAATGGCCGCAGGGACTTTGCGGATGTCGTACTCCTCTTCAACGAGCTGGAGTGGATCGCGGCGAACGAGCCAATCGAGGCCTTCGACTTCAACGGGAACGGACGGATCGACTTCGATGACGTGGTCGAGCTCTTCAACGGACTCTGACTGGTAAAAAAAAGCCCGCTGCCCGATTACTTCCGGCGGGCGAGCGACCCGATCGCTGCCAGGAATCGCTCGTTCTCCCAGTCCGCCCCGACCGAGACACGGAGGTAGTGGTCGGTCAGGTCCGGGAAGGACCGGCAGGAGCGGACAAGCACTCCCTTCCGGGCAAGCGCTGCGACTGCCTCGTCTGAGGTGAAGGGGGCCACGTCGACCATCAGGAAGTTCGCCTCGGATGGAAGGCAGGGGAACGGACACTCGCGGGCGATCCGCTCGCGCCAGATGGCGACATGCCGTCGAGTCCGATCGGTGTGGGTCTCATCGGTGAGGGCACCGATCGCTGCCGCGGCCGAGACCGAGGAGATCCCGGAGAACGGCGTCGCTGCCCGGCCGTACGCAGGAAGGAGCCACTCAGGGATCTGTGCATACCCGACCCGGAACCCTGCGAGGCCATAGAGCTTGGAGAACGTCCTGCCGATCACCAGGTTGTCGCAGTCAGCAAGGAGGGGCGAGTAATCACGATCCGAAAAGTCGACATACGCGTTGTCAAGAAAGAGGAGGCAGTCCCCGCAGGACTCGATGATCGGCCGGATGTCATCGACGGGCGTCGCGGTTCCGGTCGGGTTGTTGGGGGTGCAGAGGAATGCGACCTTCGCCCCCCGGCAGGCGCTGCTGAGCGCGTCAACATCCAGATCGAAATCCGGCCCCCGCGGGACGGTCACGACATGGGCCCCCTGCCCGCGGGCGGCGATGCCGTAGAAGGAGAAGGTCGGGGTAGAGATCACGACGCGGTCGCCGGCCTCACAGAAGAGCCTGAGGACCGTCTCGATGATCCCGTCCATCCCGTTGCCGACCACCCAGGGGTGGTCGCCGTACCGGGTGCTGAGCGCTCCCCGGAGTGCGCTCATCGAGTCGTCGGGGTACCGGTGGGCCTCTGCCAGGGCGCTCGAGGCTGCCTTGAGCGCTGCTGGAGAGGGGCCGAACGGGTTCTCATTCGAGCCGAGGCGGGCCACCTGGTCGAAACCAAATCGGGCGGCGATCGCCTCCGGGCGCTCCGCGTAGACGTATCCGGGGCCGTCGAGGTACGGCCGGATGGCGGGCCTCATCCGGCGATGGCCCGGACGAGGACATCGCAGACCCGGTCGATCTCCTCGTTGGTGATCACGAGCGGCGGCACGATCCGGAGGTTGCCGTCGGCTGCACAGTTCACCAGCACGCCCTCCGCAGCGCAGGCGGTCGCGATCTCACCGCAGCGCTCGCCAACCGTGATACCGATCATCAGCCCGCGAACCCGGGGTTCGAACCGGGCGAGCGCAGCCCGGAACCGCTCGCCCTTCAATGCGACGGTCGGGAGAACCTCTTCGATCACGTCGAGCGTGGCGTGCGCGGCTGCACAGGCCAGCGGTCCGCCCGCGAAGGTCGATCCGTGCTGGCTGCGCGTGAACTCGAGCCCTTCGCGGGCGACGATCGCGCCCATCGGGAAGCCGGAGGCGATTCCCTTCGCGAGGCTGACGATGTCGGGCACAACCCCGGTCTGCTGGATCGCGAGCCAGGTCCCGGTGCGGCCCATGCCGGTCTGGACCTCGTCGACGATCATCAGCGCGCCCGCATCGTCGCAGAGGTCGCGCACCCCGGCGAAGAACTCGTTCGGGGGAGTGATGACGCCTGCCTCGCCCTGGATCGGTTCGACGAAGACCCCGGCGGTCTCGCGAGTGACCGCCGTTTTCAGCCCCTCGAGGTCGCCGTACCCGACAAAGGTGCAGCGGGGTTCGAGCGGTTCGAACGGTTCACGGATCGCCGGCTTATGCGTCACGGCGAGCGATCCCATGGTTCGGCCGTGGAACCCGTGCTCGAACGCGACGAACCGCTGGCGGCCCGTTGCCAGGCGAGCGAGCTTGATCGCGCCCTCGTTCGCCTCCGCGCCCGAGTTCGAGAAGAAGGCCTTTGCCGTACCGGTGTGGTTCACGAGCCGCTCGGCGAGTTCAGCCTGTCCCGGCACGTAATAGAGGTTCGAGCAGTGGATCAGCCGACCCGCCTGTCGACAGATCGCCTCGACCACGTGCGGGTGGCAATGCCCGGTCGCGCAGACCGCGATCCCCGCGACGCAGTCGATGAACTCGTTCCCTTCGTCGTCCCAGACCCGTGCTCCCTCGCCCTTCACGAGCATCCGCTCGCGGCCGAAGGCGGGCATGTAGTACCGGGCGTCGAGCGCCCGGTAGTCCGTCTCTGTCATGTCTGATATCCTGTGGTTATTCGTATTCGATCGTCGCCGGGGGCTTCGGCGTGACGTCGTAGACCACCCGGGCGACCCCGGGGATCTCCGCCGTGCAGCGCGAGGCGATCCGGGCCAGCACCTCGAACGGAAGTTCGAGCGGGTCGGCGGTCATCCCGTCTCTCGAGTTGACTGCGCGGACCGAGACGATCCATCCGTGGAGCCTGACGTCGCCCTTCACTCCCGTCCCGAGGCCAACCAGCGCGGCGAGGCACTGCCAGGGCGCGAATCGTTCGACGAGTTCCTGCTCGACGATCGCGTTCGCCTCCCGGACGACATCGATCGTCTCCGCCGTCACCTCGCCGATCACACGGACAGCAAGACCGGGGCCCGGGAAGGGCATCCGGTGCTGGATCTCCTTTGGCAGGCCGAGTGCACCTGCAAGCTCCCGGACTTCGTCCTTGTAGAGGTCGCGGAGCGGCTCGATTACACGCTCGAACGCACATTCGAGCGGCATACCGCCGACGTTGTGATGGCTCTTGATCCCCCCTTCACTCTCAATCCGGTCGGGGTAGATCGTGCCCTGAAGGAGCACGGTCGCACCGGTCTTCAGCGCTTCGCGCTCGAAGACCCGGATGAAGCGTTCGCCGATCGCCTTCCGCTTCTCCTCGGGGTCCGTGATCCCGCGAAGCGCGCCAAGGAACTCCTCCCGGGCGTCGACGATAGTGAGGGCAAGGTGCCCGAAGAGCTCCCGGATCCGGTCGGTCTCTCCCTTCCGCATCAGCCCGGTGTCGACGTAGATCGGGTGGAGCTGATCCCCGATCGCCCGTGCAGCGAGGGCCGCGCAGACCGAGGAGTCAACCCCCCCTGAGAGGGCGATCACGACGGCCCGTTCAGCGGCGTCGCGCCGAATCTCGTCGATTGCCTCCTGGATGAACTTCTCTGTGTTGACCATCTAGATCACCTGTTCTGCCTGTCTCTTCTCACGGCAGGCCCGCACGAACCCGACGAACGGCGGGGAAGGCCTGGCCGGTCGCGAACGGAACTCGGGGTGAAACTGTGTCGCGAGGAAGAATGGATGATTTTTGAGCTCCATCACCTCCATCCGGTCGCCGCAGGTCCCCGAGAAGACGACGCCGGCCTCAACGAGGGCCGGGATCTCCTGGGGGGTCACCTCGTAGCGGTGCCGGTGCCGCTCAATGATCTCGTTTCTGCCATAGAGGGCTCTCACCCGGGTGCCGTCGCTGAGGTCGACCCGGTAGTCGCCGAGGCGCATCGTGCCCCCGAGGCCCTCAACCTCTCCCTGCTCCGGCAGGATCGCGATGACGTGGCGCCCCTCACCGATCTCCTCGGAGCAGGCATCGGTCCATCCCAGGACATGCCGGCTATACTCCACGACCGCGAGCTGGAACCCGAGGCAGAGCCCGAGGAACGGGATCCGCTCCTCCCTCGCATGCCGGATTGCCTCGATCTTTCCCTCGATCCCACGTCTCCCGAAGCCCCCGGGAATCAGAACTCCGTCGACATCCGCGAGCTGACAGGGCTCGAACCGTTCGGCGTCGAGCCAGAGGATCTTCACCTCGGTCGAGGTGGCGCGCCCTGCGTGCTTGAGCGCCTCCTTGATCGAGAGGTAGACGTCCTCGATCCCGTACTTTGAGACGATGGCGACCGTCACCCGGCTCGTGAATTCCCGGGAGACGGTGTTGTACCAGTCCGATCCGACCTCCTTCCGTGGGAGGTGCAGGTGATCGACGACGGCATCGGCGAGCCCCTCCTTCTCAAGCTCCGCCGGCACCTGGTAGATGTCGGGCACCGTGGTATTGCTGATCACCGCCCCCTGAGCGACATCGCAGAATGCGGCGATCTTCCGCTTCGTGTTCGGCGAGAGCGGGTGGCCCGAGCGTCCGACGATCATGTCGGGATAGAGCCCGACCTCGCGGAGAGCCTTGACCGAGTGCTGGGTCGGCTTGGTCTTCATGTCGCCCATCGTGTCCTCGGGCACGAGCGTGACGTGGATCAATACTGTGTCCTCGAGGGAGAGGTCACCACGCATCTGGCGGACTGCCTCGAGAAACGGCATCGACTCGATGTCGCCGACCGTCCCGCCGACCTCGACCAGGCAGACCTCGGCCACCCGGCCCTCGGCATCCGGCTCCGACGCTGCGCGGGCGATCCAGGCCTTGATCTCGTCCGTGATGTGCGGGATGATCTGGACCGTGTCTCCAAGGTAGTCACCCCGGCGCTCTTTCTCGATCACCTCGCGGTAGACCTTGCCCGTCGTGATGTTGTGGAACGCGGTCAGGTCGATGTCCAGGAACCGCTCGTAGTTGCCCAGGTCGAGGTCGACCTCCGAGCCGTCCGAGAGCACGAAGACCTCTCCGTGCTGGGCCGGGTTCATGGTCCCCGCATCAATATTCAGGTACGGGTCGATCTTGACGGCCGTGACTTCCATGCCGCGGTTCTTGAGGATCCGGCCGACCGATGCGGTCGTGATCCCCTTACCCAGGCCGCTCATCACGCCGCCGGTCACAAAGATATACTTCACCCGCTCGCCTCTCAGTGTTCAGGTTGGAGCCCCGGTCCAATGAGCCTTGTCATCGGCGCGAGACGGCGTAGGACACGGTCGTCGTACTGCAGAGCTTTCCGTTGCCGTCGAAGACCTGACCCTCGCCGAAGATCACCCGGCGCCCTCGCTTGGTCACCCGCCCAACGGCCCGGAGCATCCCCTGGTTCACACCCCGGAGAAACGAGGTCGACTCGGTGATCGAGGCGATCGTCTCTCCCTCCTCGAGCGTCGGGTAGACGGCGAGTACCACCGCCTCGTCGGCGAGCGCCGTGTAAATCCCACCCTGGACCCACCCCTCGCCGTTCCAGAGATCAGATCGGACGTCCAGTTCGAGTTCGCCCACACCGCCGTCCGCCCGGATCACCCGGATCCCCATCAAGGAGAAGAAGGGGTTCGCCTGTTCGCCCTCGGTCCGCAGTCGGTCAAGGTATGACGTCATTGCGGAGATCTCTCGCACAGCAGGCCAAAAAAGGTTCCACCGAAACGCAGGGTTATTCACCGCCCTCTGCGCATAATGAGTATGATCGGCCGGATTCCCGGCCGGAGAGGAGCGGACCAGGAGTGCAGGAGGGGGCGACGCGAGAGAGGGGCGCCATTGCGCCCGCCGACTGTACGATCGTGATACCAGCTTTCAACGAGGAGTGCCGGATCGGTGGCCTGCTTGCCGAGCTCGATGGGTTCGAGGGGCCGGTGATCGTGGTCGCTGACGGCACCGACCGAACGGCAGCGATGGTGGAGGCCCATGCCGCTCGACACCCCGCTCTCCGGCTCTCCTGCCTCTCGTTTCCTCGGCAGCTCGGCAAGGGCGGAGGGATCCTCGCTGGCTTTCGCGCGGCCGAGACACCTTTCGTCGGTTTCATGGAT
>CAYLUL010000001.1:0-44532 GCA_964386835.1 uncultured Methanospirillum sp. | reverse complement strand
CCGTTCTCCCAGTTGTCCTCGGCCAGGCAGTTGATCAGCTGGACGTTCTCGAGGTTGTTCGCCTCCTGGACGTCGAACCCGCATGAGAACTCGGAGTTCGACCCGTTCTCCATCCCGAAACCACAGCGGATTGCCTGGCAGTCGATGAACTTGAGGTTGCTGATCGTCCATGTGGGTAATCCGGTACTCTGCTCCTGCGAGGCATTCCGGTCAGAATTCATATTGAACCCGTGGGTGTTGCAGTCGATCGCCTTGCAGTTCTTGAAGGTGATGTCGCCCGTCTCGGGGTTATCCACCCAGATTGAGAACATGCCATTGCCGCCTACCGGCTGCCGGACGCCGTTGACGTCAAGGCTCGTTACGGTGACATCTTCGATCAGGACTCCATTGGTCCGGACCAGGAAGAAGCCCATACCCCGGAGGGTGAAACCCTTGACATGGACATTCGGACGGGAGAGGTGGATCGGGTTGAAATACTGGGTCGGATTGAAGACGTTGATCACGGTTCGGTCCTCGCCCGCACCGTAGAAGTTAGAGTTGATCTTCGGGTGGATCCAGCCGTTCGTTTGATACGTCCCCTCTGTCAGCTGCACGGTGCCTCCCTCCGGGGGGAGCAGGGTGAAGGCGTAGTTGATCTGCTGCTGGTCGCTGCCACCGCTGCAGAGGATCTGTGCTTGCGCCTTGGATGCCTGGCTTGCATCGGCTGCGGCCACGATGATGGTCGGGCCAGCAGCTGCTGCGTGCATTGGAACGAGCAGTGCCAGGAAGGCGATCAGCAGGATTGCGGTTATGAGTTTCATCAGGATCACGTGCGCGCCGGGCGCTGTATGATCCAGATTGGCCATCCAAGATAGATAATCTCATCGGTGGGATATGCGGGGTCCAATCCGCGGAAAACGCTGAATTGCCGCCTTTTTGCAGTTCTTCGAGGCGAATGGCCGCGGGCCGGCCCCCTCCCCCCATCGGACAGGGGTACTGCGACCGGTCACCTCATCCCGAGCGCGCCCCCTCGTTCATCGGGTGCAGAGCCTGCTGCCTCAGTAGTCTCTTACTGATGCAAATGCGATTTTTTCAGAAAATTCAGGTATCTCATAATACTTCCTGCAGCTGATACTCGGAGCCGCTCAAGCAGAGGTGGTGCTCTCCATCACTCTGCGAACGGGTCCGCGCCCGCTTATTCCCGATCTCTCGCTCTACCTCTGGGCTCAGGCCCATATTGGGGGGGGGGGCGATCGATACTCCTGTAAGCCGCTCTTGGAGGATTTCCCACGGTGTTCCAGCCAATACGGGCCAGATGATCTGATGTGGGCGTCCCAAACGGCTTACCGCTTCTTCATCTATTCGACTCCATTTCAAAGGTACTTTATGATCCAACCTTAATATCGACGCGGTAATAAATCATCAATGGCGCCGCATCCCCTGTTGGTTGTTCTGGCCCTGTTCCTTCTCATCCTGCCAACCGGTGCGTCCTCCCTTGGACCGGGTGATCTCACGTACCTTGGCTCTTTCCGCATGCCGGATGACGGAACGGATTATGGCTTTCCCTATGGTGGTGGCGGACTCACTTTCTGTCCCGACGGAGACGGGGGACGGGGATCCTTGTTTGTGATGGGCCACGACCAACAGAACCACGTCGCGGAGATATCAATCCCAGTACCTGAACTGTCGGAGTCGCATAACCCGGAGGATCTACCGAAAGCTCGCCTTATACAGCCTTTCGAGGATATCAAGGCGGGGATTTTTGTGGATTCAGGGGACGGCGTTCCGAAATCGGGTGACCTTGCCTACCTGCCCCCGGATGATGGGCGCGAAGCGCGACTATACTTTTCCTTTGCCGAACACTACGAGTACGAACAGACCGCCCGACATGCTTCGGTCTCTCCTGACCTATCCTCCCCCGATGCGAACGGTCCGTGGCTCCTTGGAGATCTTCCCAATTTTGCGACCGACGATTATATGGCCACCGTACCGAAGCCGTGGGCCAGGGTTCACGCACCCGGGTATCTGCTCGCCACCGGGCGATATCGGGAGGGCTCGCTCGGCGGTTCCGGCCCATCACTCGTTCTGTTCGCTCCTTGGCTCGACGGGAACCCTCCAGGTCCGAACACCACACTCTCTCACGTGGTACCACTCCTCCTGTACGAGAAGGGATACGAGGGCTCATCGAACGTAATGAACGGGTACCGGGATGCAGACGAATGGTCGGGGTGCGCCTGGTTGACTGCTGAGGACCGCTCGGCAGTCGTCTTCGCAGGCACCAGGGCGAGAGGTGACTGCTGGTATGGTTGGGCGAACGGAAAGCGCTATGTGCCGGAGGAACCTGATCCCGGGCCTGCATACGGGGACCGGGGGTGGTGGGCAGATTCCTTCGAAGCCGTCCTCCTGTTCTACGACCCTGAAGACCTCGCGCTGGTCGCTTCCGGCCGGCTCTCCCCGTATGCTCCGCAACCGATTGCCGAGATGGTGGTGGACCCCATCCTGTTCAGATCGCGGGGAATACAGGAGAAACGTCGACTCGGTGCGGCCACGTACGATCCGTCCATGCACATTTTCTACGTCTGTGAATTTCGAGGCGACGGAGACTCATTCCTCATCCATGTATTCCATATCGGTGCCGGCCTTCGGAGGGTGCCAGGCGGATCCGACATCCCCCGGGATCTCGACGGCGATGAACTGTACGAGGACCTGAACGGGAATGGCCGGACCGACTTTGCAGACGTGACTCTGTATTTCAACCAGATGACCTGGATTGCCGCGAACGAACCGCTCGCCTCCTTCGATTACAACCGGAATAGCCGAATCGATTTTGCAGATGTGGTCGTGCTCTTTCGAGGACTCTGAATGTCGACGATCTCAAATGATACGGGAACCAGACGGAGACTCCGGTTTGTGCCTTTCGTTCCCGGTCCCGATCGAAGCGATCACCAATTGTTAATTACTCGACATGGATATACCTGGATAATTTTATTCACGCCGACGGCGATCAATCTCCCGTGCACACCTTCCGTCTCCTCCTGATCGCCGCGATGGTGGTCGCCGTGTTCGCGACCCTGCCTGTCGCTGGTGCCCGCACCTCACCTCTGGTCATCGATCACACCTCGGTCGATCTCAACGCCATCCCGGCCTCGGCGGTAGAGAACGCGAAGGCACACCTCCACGTAGCCTATGGACACACCTCCCATGGTTCCCAGTTGATCGGCGGTATGTCCGGTCTCGTCACGTTTGAAGGGGCACCGCTCTCGCCAGCGACGTACTCATGGAGCGAGGGAGGAGCAGGCGGCGCCCTGGACATCGATGACTACTTCGCCTCGGGCGATCTCGGCAATCCTGATTTCACCTCCTGGGCCACCCGTACAAGGGCCTATCTCTCCAATCCCGCGAACGACGACGTCAACGTCGTCATGTGGTCCTGGTGCGGGCAGGTCTCAGGGGCGTCCGAGTCAAATATCAACACCTATCTCTCGCTCATGTCCGCCCTGGAGCGAGATTTCCCCTCGGTCACCTTTGTGTACATGACCGGACACCTGGATGGTACCGGGGTGGAAGGAAACCTCAACCAGCGGAACGAACAGATCCGGGCCTGGGTCCGGAGTCATAACGGGGTTCTCTACGACTTTGCAGATATCGAGTCCTTCGATCCCGACGGACACAGCTATCTCGCACGCGGGGCGAACGACGCCTGTGACTACGACGGAGGCAACTGGGCGCGGGCCTGGCAGGACTCGCATGTGGAGGGCACGGACTGGTACCCCTGCAGTGCGGCACACACGGAGCCCCTGAACGCGAACCGGAAGGCCTACGCCGCCTGGCACCTCTTCGCCCGGCTCGCTGGATGGAACCCGTCATCCCCGACCTCGACCACGACACCTGTCCCCCAGCTGACGCCGATCCAGCTCCCTGGGACCGTCGAGGCGGAGGACTACCGCCCGGGCGGGTTCTCGGACACGACGCCCGGTAACCAGGGGGGCGCCTACCGGTCCGATGACGTCGACATCGAGGCCATCCCTGGGGGGTACGCCGTCTGTTATGTCCGCGACGGCGAGTACCTCGCATATAACCTGACCGTGGGTCAGGCTGGCGTCTACCGCCTCGAAGGCCGGGTCGCCTCGCCGAATGCGAACGGCCGGATCGAGGTGCTCGTCGACGGTACAACAACCTACACCGTCGCTGTCCCGAACAGCGGTGGGTTCGGAACCTACATCTCGGCTGGGGCGGCCGAAGAACGGTCCCTGGCGCCGGGCCCCCACACCCTCGTGGTCCGGTTCCCGGCTGGGAACCTGAACCTGGACCGGCTCCAGTTCTCCGTCACAACGGGTGACATGCCGGTCCCCATCCCCGGTGGATCGGGCACCCCTCGTGATAAGGAGGGCGACGGACTCTTCGAGGATGTGAATGGGAACGGCCGTGCGGACTTTGCGGACGTCGTGCTCTTTTTTAACCAGATGGCGTGGATCGGTGAGAACGAGCCCCTCGCCGCGTTCGATTTCAACGGGAACCAGAGGATCGACTTCGCCGACGCGGTTCGGCTCTTCTCTGCACTCTAGCAGGCGAGACGCCAGGCCTCTGCCGGGACGTGAAGCTCGAACCGGGCTCCCCGCCCCGGTTCGCCTGTCTCCGCAATCCCGATCCCAGTAATCGCGAGCACCTCCCGTGCAAGGAAGAGACCGAGCCCCGTGTTCCTGCCGTATCCCTGCTCGAAGATGCGTTGTTTTTCGTCTGATGCGACACCTGTGCCGTTATCCTCCACGGTGACGATGAGCCCGCCCTTCTCGGTCCTGGTGGCGATCGTTATCCGCGAGAGGGTCGGGCCTGCGTGGCGGACCGCGTTCTCGAGGAGCGTGGAGAGGACACGCTCGAGGAGGGCGTCCGCCAGCACCTCGACACCACCGGTCTGATCCTCGATGGCGACCCCTTCGAGCGGGAGCCCGTTCGCCGCTGCCCGGACGAGGGCGGAGATCTCCTGCCAAGCCGGCGCTGCGGTTCCGAGCGAGGCGTATTCGCCCATGAACCTGACCATCGCCTCGACCCGGCCGATGGAGGCACGGGTGCGGGCGAGGCGGTCAGCGAGTTCGTCCGTCTTCGTCAGATCCGAAGCGAGGTCGAGGTGCCCCCGGATCGCGACGAGCTGGTTACCGATATCGTGCCTCGTCAGGGCGTTCATGAGGTTGAGACCCCGGTTGGCGCGGAGTGCCGCTTCCGAGACCTCCTCGAGTTCCGCGGTTCTTCGGTGCAGGGCCGCCTCGAGCATTTTCTGCTCGGTGATCTCCCTGAGCAGGGCCAGTCTTGCGGGCTGATCGTGGTACGGGACCGGGACGATCCGAACGGAGACGCTGATTGACCGCCCGTGGACGGTCCGGATCTCCGCTTCGTACGGCGGCACGGATCTCCCGATCTCGGTCACCCCGTCCATTGCCTCCATGATCCCGAGTGATCCGGCAGCAATGTGGTCCGTGGTCTTCGTGCCGATAAGGAGTTCGGCCGGTGCCCCGAGCACGTGTTCGACCGCGGGGTTGACGAAGAGTATTCGCCGATCCTGGTCGAAGACCACGACAAGGTCGGGGAGGTTGTCGACAAGGCCCCGAATGAAGGTCTCGCTCTCCTGAAGCGCAGTGATTGCACGAGTCCGGGCCGTGATGTCCCGAACGAGGACCGCCCGCCCGCCGGACTCCTCAAGAGGTGCGAGGTCGACCTCATACTTCTCGCTGGGCCTCCCGTCCCGTGTCCGTCCGACCACGACCGGTCCGTCCACATATGTCTGGTCGAGGACTGCCCGTAACCCATCCCATCCGTCTGCAAGGTTCAAGAACGGGCTGCCGATCACCTGGTCAGGTTCGCACTCGAAGATGCGGGCTGCCGCCGGGTTTATCGCGATGACCCGATCGATCTGGTCCACCACGAGGACGCCGATCGGGATCCGATCGATCACGGTGGGCGCCGCGATCGGGACCAGGTCGAGGAACCGGTGTCGGAAGAGCGCATGGGCGATGACGAGCGCGGCGAGGGCGAACCCGAGCGGTGTCAGGTCGACCTCGTCGAGCGGGCGGATACCGACCGTGTAGAGGACGAGGGCCACGCCAGGGATGATCGCCGCGGACACGAACACCAGGATCTGGCGGCGAAGCGGTGGTGGGGAGGACCAGGCATGACCGAGGAGGAGGCCGGCACCGATGCACATTGCAATAAAGGAGTACGCGACCTGGACTGCGTACCACGGCCCGGGAACGAGGTGGAGGAGGGGGATGGGTCCACTTGAGTCGAGTTCGATCCCCGCATAGAAGAGGTGGTGCAGGTCGTTTGTCAGCACGAGGAGTATGGTGAGGGTCGGGACGGCCAGGATCACTCCCCACCCTGAACGGGACAATGTCAGGCGGCCGGAGAAAGCGCCTGTGAAGGAGAGCCAGAGGGGAGCGAGCGTCGCTATGCTGATGTCCTGGATGACACCGAGTACGACCATCATCTCCTTCGCCTCGACCATCAGCTCAAGGCCGTAGGCCCCCGCCCAGACCGCCAGGGCGAACAGAAGCAAGAGAATGGAGAAACCGCCGGGTACCTGACGCCGGGGCCAGGTGGCGGCGGCGACCCCCGCGATCAGGAGCCCCGCACATAGATACACAAGAGCGAGGGCATTCAGGACCATTCTCGTTCCCTCCTCCCCCTGACTCCACCGTGTGACCGGTCCCACCCTCGCACGAATCGATCCTTGGCCTTTAAACGACTTCAAACTGGCGCCGGAAACCTATAAATCTCCAGTCGCCGACAGGAGGCGCATGAAGGAACTGAAGCGTTCTCAGACTGACCGGATGGTAGCCGGAGTCTGCGGTGGCATCGGGATCTACCTCGGGATCGACCCGAATGTGATCCGGCTGATCTGGGTGGTATTGACCGTCTTCGGGGTCGGGCTTGGCCTTCTCGCGTACCTGCTGGCATGGATCATCATCCCAGAAGATGAGGTGCCGCCGACGATGGATGCCCCCCCCGAGCCTGCTGATGTGATCACGGTCGAGCCAAACGAGGTTCTCTAGGCGCCAGTCCAGTTCCGCCTCGTGCGTACGGGGGGCCCTGTCCATGCCCCCTCCATCGGCGATTCCGCTGGACCGGGACAGGCTTCCGTTTCATGGTTCCGAGCTGGCATCGCCCGATTCCTTAAGAATATTTTTATGGATGGTGGTGGATCTCCTTCTATTGAACGGTTGCACGACTGTTCCCATCGTGGTGATCGACATGGTACGGATACGAAAGAACCGCCCGCTGGTGTCGGGAAACGCTCCTGTCTCCAGGGAGACTCGGCGACGAAGCCTCGATCGGCCGTACCAGGCGGTCGAGCTCCCGGAGAGCATTCGCGCCCTCTGTCTCGGTCTCCTTGCCGCGACAACGACGATGACCGGGTGCACGATCGGGACCTTCCTCCGTCTGGCCGGTCTCTAACTCCTGTCCTTTTTTCCCCACAGAAAATGGACCGCTTCTATTGAATCCGCCCCATGGTTCCCGGTAAGGCTCACCCATCGCGCTCCCGTGCACCCATCGAGGACCACGGCATCGCTCGAACTGAAGTGGTTCTGCCACATCTCACAGAGCGTTATCCGCGCGCACCAGGCTCTACTCACCCAGATGTCCTGGATGGCGATTGGTTCAGCCTGCATTCTGAACTGGGCGCTGCTTGCTCCCCCCGATCCATGACCGAAGACCGTGATGGTCCGTGAGTTTGGCCGTCCTGACCATGATCCACAGGGAAGTATCAGAAGGTCACCATGAAACACGATCGATTCCCGAGGATCGGGTCGTTGAGGGAGTACCGGTCTTCATAAGGTCCTTAACGTCCCACAAGTGCCCTCTGCACGTGGATTGATCGATGCCCGCCAGGATGAAAAATTCCCTGGTCCGGCATCCGATCAGAGCTATAAAATATTCAGGGTCCCAACCACTTCATCGCCATGATCCGTTCATCCCGCACTGCGCTGGTACTGATGCTGGTTCTCATCCTGGGTGCGGCAGTCCTCATGGCCGGCTGCACCAGGACACAGCCCCTCTCGGTCCAGCTCAGCGACCATCCGACCTATGGGAAGATTCTCACGGATTCGAACGGCCGCTCCCTCTACGTGATCGCGCGAGACATCCCGAACACCGGTATCATCGCCGACCTCGGTGACGTGTCGCGGTTCTACCCACCCTTCTTCGCCGAGAGCATGCCCGGCGGACGAGGGATCGATACGACCGAGTTCGGCATCCTGACCCGCCCCGACGGCTCGAAGCAGACCACCTACCGCGGATGGCCCCTCTACTACTATCTAAACGACCGGGCGGCAGGCGATGCCAAGAGTCAGGGCGCAAACAACATCACATTCCTCGCGCGGACCGAGTACACATTGATGGTCCTCGAGAACGTGAGCTATGGCATCTACCTGACGACGCCGGATGGGCTCACCCTGTATGCCCCTGAGAACGCCAACGCCACTGTGCGGAGCGCCGGCCTGCTCCCGTTCCGTGCCTCCCCGGTCGTTGGGCCGTCCCCGCTCGTGACATCAGGCGACTTCTCCGAGGTCGTGGGTATCAACGGGACACCGCAGACCGCGTTCAGAGGCCGACCGCTCTGGCTGCACTCCGGCGACCGGGCTCCTGGTGTGATCTCCGGCGGATCAGATGACCTCCGCCCCGTGGTCCTCGCTCCGTCGGGGAGCCTGAGCGGACTCGGCGAGGGGCCCACCGCTGCTCCGAGTCCAACGTCGACGGCCGGGGCATCGTCGGCCGGCACGACCAGTCCAGCCTCGGATCGAACGACGACGGTCGCGACCACCCGGTCTCCGGATGATCCCTACACCGGTGGCAAGTACACCCCGACGCCTCTTCAGACGGTCCGGGTGGTGAGCCAGTCCACGGCGACGATCGATCCAGGGGTGAGCTGGACCCCGATCATCACCAGGACGACGGGGGTGCCCGCCACGACCCTCTTCCCTGACCCCGCCACCCCCCTGCCCACGACAGCAGGGCCTTCGACCGAGACCAGCGCCCCCACCACGGTGCCGGACCAGACGACGAGTTCTCCGACGTTACCACCGGCAACTTCGCCCCCCTCAACCCCGGTGCCGGTGACAACAGTGCCGATCCCCGAGCCGGTCACAAGCGTGCCAACGCCGGTCGATACCACGATTCCAACGACCGTGCCGATCCCCGAGCCGACGACTCCGGAGGTACCGACCACACTCCCCAATCCACTGCCAGTGGTCACGATCCCCACCCTTCCACCAATGCCGATCGAATCGAATGGGGACGGCAACGGCACTTCCTGACCCCCGTTATTTTTCGCCGGGCGACGTTGCCGGGCGACATCGTGCTGCAAATTAATAATATCGCTCCGTTCCGAGTCTGGTCCGTCGATACCACGTCGACAAGGGGAGGGAGAGAGATGAGTGATGATGGTACGAGGACGAGCGAGCTCGTCCGGATGCTCGTGCATGGCACGACCTACCAGATGCTCGATGCGGCCGCGGCGATCGGGACGATCGGCGAGGGGGCGGTCCTCGACGTCGCACCGCTACTCCGGTCCGTCCACCGTGAGACACGGTGGCGTGCCGCCGTGGCGCTCGAGCGTGTCGGGCCTCCAGCCGTTGAAGCCCTGATGGTGGCGGCAGGGGATCTGGACTGGCGGGTCCGGGTGCCGGCGATCTGGGCACTCGAACACATCGGTGACTCGCGGTCAATCCCGTCGCTGATGGAGAACCTGCATGGAAAAAATGAGTGTTGCCGCTGGATGGCGGCGGCCGCCCTGAACCGAATTGGGGATGAGGGGATCAGGCAGACTGTCGAGGAGGTCTTTGTGGCTGATCCATTCGGGCGGGGGGTGGTCGAGGAACTCTCAGAAGGGAGCTGAACCGGGAATTGAGCCGGACAGGGTCGTTCGGGCCACCGGGAGCCCTATCATCCCGGCCATTTTTTCCGTTTGTTTCGTGGGACCTTGCACGACGTCTTCAGGGGGCGGGCCCCGTTCAGCTATCGGGGGCCACCGAATCATTCCCGAGCACGCTCGCAACGCGCCCAACACGACCGTCAGTCAACCGTACCTTGATGCCGTGCGGGTGCGTCGACGAGCGCGTCAGGAGCTCCGCCACGACGCCCTCAACCGTTCGGCCGGTCCGCTGGTCCTGCTTCTGGATGATTGCAACCCTGAAACCGACCTGGATCGAGTCACGCTGCGTACCCGTCATCCTCATCTCCTGGGTGCCCACCGGCTTCAAGCCTTTCGTCGGGCCGCACACGCGATGAGCACCGCCTCGACGAGGGCGAGCGTCCCTTCGATTCCGCAGAGGGGAACGGAGGCCAGGCGTGGCCGGCCCCTGACTGGGGGACCGAACGGGACGAATGCTGCGCCGGGCGCCAATCGCTCCTCGAATGAGGACCCGAGCACGAGGTCCGGGCCGGCAGCCGAGAGGGCCTCCTCGACCGGGCCGAGGTCGTCGCCCCGGCACCATCGGGACCTGTCGCTCCCCGCGGGATCACCCCGATCCCCGAGGAGGACGCAGTCTGCGTCCAGGTACCTCTCGAGAGTTCGGGCTGCGGCCCGCACCCGAGCACCATCTCCGAAGACCGCCACGCGGGGTGGATCGTGCCGGGCGAGGAATCTATTCCCGGCGCGCCGGCATCGATCCTCGGTCTCGAGGCACTCGTCCTCGATCGGGGTGGGGTCAATCCGGGGATCGAGGTCTGCGAGCCGGTTGAAGGTCGCCCGGACAGCCTCAAGCCCCATGAGGTCGCCGGCTCGAAGACCAGGGCCGGCCGCGTAAGCCGGGTTCGCGACCACCGTCACAGGGGATGCCCGCTGAACCGAGGTGACCGGGCCACCCGCGTACCTTGTTCCCGGCTCGGCCCCTGCCAGGCGGAGGAGGCGCTCGGTCTCGTGCAGGTCTCCGCGAAAGAACGGGTCAAGGGGCGAAAGCCCGTCGATCCCGATCGACTCAACCTCCGGATCGACGACCGGTTCGAGGGCGGCGATGGCGGCCTTATGCCCAACGGGTGCTCCTCCAAGAAAGCCGGGCGCGTCAACGACGGTGACCGACAGACCGTCGAAAAGCCCTATGAAGTCCTCCCCGATGATCCCAGGGACGCAGGTATTTACCACCGCGACATGGGGGTTGCGAGTGAGTGCTGCCTCGACAACCGCCCTGACCCGGTCCCCGGTTCCCAGGATCGCATCTTCGGCCGAAAGATCCGTGCACCCCAGGTCGATCTTCAGGAGGGAAGAGGGGTAAAACCAGCAGCCGGATGATCCATGGACGACAACCCCCATGCCGCTATAGGCCGAGAGGCAGGCGACCGCCCCGACCATGGCACACGGGACGAGTGGCCCGGCCCGGCACGACGATCGTGTCAGAGTGCTCGCCTCCAGCGCGAGAGGAGTCGGGCGATTCCCGCAGTTCCGACCGGGGCGGGTTCAGGCACCGGGAGCAAGACCCCAGCGGGGTCAATGACCAGTTCGAGGGCGTCTGCGAGCTCAGCGAGCCATTGTCCCCCCGTTGGGAACCACACCCGACTCCCCGCGAGGCCGGCGAACCGGGCGAGGGTCGTCTCCTGGTGGGAGGCTTCGGCCTCGCAGGCGGCTTCCGCATCCTGCCCCAGGGCTGCACCCACCGCTCCCAGGAACGAGACTGTCGCCGTGAGGCCAACTGGGAACCCGTCGATCTGCGGCGTGCCAGGTCGGACCGGTAGCCGGACCGCGACCGATGCCAGAGCCGGCTCGCGAAGGATCAGCAGATCGGCGCTGGGTAAGAGGCCGAGTGTGCTGGTTGGGGCCTTGCGGACGAACCGGAGCCCGACTTCCTGGTCGAGATGCCCAAGAAGCCGACCGAGCTCTTCAGCGTGGGTGTCAGCATCGAACTCCAGGTTCTTCTCGCCCACCAGCGCGATCACGGGCTCGTCGCTCCGTTCTGGGGTTGAGAGCCGGGAGGCGAGCACTCCGTAGGCCTGGAGGGCGGTCCGCTCCCCCTCGAGGAACCCCCCGCCGAAGAATCCTCCGACCGGGATCACGACGACCGGGACTGTCTCTGGGACACGGGCAGACACCGCCTCGCAGTCGTCGCCGATCGCCTCGGCCACGCAGGTCGAGAGGATCGCGATCGATTCCGGAGACCGCGCAGTGGCCTCATCGAGGGCCCGGGCGAGGGCCTCCTCTCCTCCGAAGATCACCTCCTCCTCACGGAGATCATCCGAAAGGAGTGTCGGCATCCGGACCCCGGGCTGGTCGAGGAGCGTGGTGAGGAGGAGCGAGACATGGTGGTGAGCGCACCCGGCCGGGCCGTGGACGATGGTGAGGCCATCCGAGACCGCGGTGGCGACCGAGAGGGCGCCAGCAAGGGTGCACCCGTTAGAACGGGGCGTACGCAAAGGCGAGGGACTCGAGGGCATCCTGGGTGAGGGGTCGCGGGATCGCGAGGTCGGTGTTGCGGAGCAGATCGTCGGCAAGCCGTCGGTAAACCCCGGCCTGTGCCGAGTCGGGCGCATACTCGATCACGGTCTGGCGGTGAAGTTCGGCGAGCTGGACCACCCGGTCCCGGGGTATCGCGGCCACGAGCCGGGAGCCGATCGCAACCGCGAATTCGCTCACCAGCTCTTCCTCGCGCTCCATCCCCTTTGCGTTCAGGATTACGCCGGCGAGCCTGCAGCGGCAACGCGGCCGCTCGGCGAGGCGAGCGATCGCCTTCGCGATGTTGTTGGCCGCGTAGAGCGACATCAGCTCGCCCGAGGTGACCAGGTAGACCTCCTCGGCATAGCCCTCCCGCATCGGCATGGCGAAGCCGCCACAGACCACATCGCCGAGGACGTCGTAGACGATCACGTCCGCCTCGAGGGCACCTCGCTCTTCCAGGAGCTGGAAGGTTGCGATGATGCCCCGGCCGGCACATCCGATACCGGGCTCAGGCCCGCCGGCCTCCACGCACCGGACGCCAGCATAACCAGGCCGGACCACATCCTCGAGGGCGACACCGGCCGCCCCTCGCTCCCGCACCAGCTCGAGCACCGTCGGGAGCGGTTCACCATGCATCAGCATCCGTGTCGAGTCGTGTTTTGGGTCGCACCCGACCTGGAGGACCGATCGCCCGCTCTCTCCGAGCGCGGCTGAGAGGTTTGCCGAGGTCGTCGACTTCCCGATACCTCCCTTGCCGTAGAGGGCGATCTGCTTCATCCATCGTGAATGGGTCCCCTGACCGGTTCAACCTTTCCGATGTTAGCACAGGTCCAATTGCGTTCAGGATCCAGGCCGGTCCTCCTCGTGGATCATCACGAGCTGCATCTTGAACCGACTAACCGCGTGCACCGCATGCGGAATGGATGCAGGCATGACGATCACCTGGCCCGTCTTGAGGGTGAACTCTTTGTCGCGGATGGTGACGCGGGCTGTTCCCTCGAGCACGGTCACGATTGCATCGTACGGCGCCGTGTGCTCTGGAAGCCCCTCGCCCTCGTCGAAGGCGAAGAGCGTGATCGTCCCCGCGTGCTTGAAGACCAGCATCCGGGAGGCGATCGAACCGGGCTGGTAGTCGACAAGCCCAGCGAGATCCCAGACGAGCTCTTTCTCGAGTTCACGGCGTGAATCAGCCATGGACGATCGGTCGTCGCGGGGGGGTATATACGTGGCGCCCAGGGACCGGTTCCTCAACCGCCCCCCTCCCCTCTCCCCGCTTCGATCGCCTGGACGGCCCCGGGGAGCTTCTCGCGAATCTCCTCATCTCCGAAGAACGCCGATCTGCCGGCGATCACCTCGGGGATGCCGCGGGGCGTGACATTCAGGGCGCTGTTGGCCTCATGATACCGGGTTGCGTTCGTCTCGTTTCTGTAGATCTCGACGAAGTCGAACTGGATATCGGGGTGTGTCCGGGCCAGCTCCTCGACAAACGGGCGTACATCATGGCAGGCGTGGCAGTCCTCGCCCCAGAAGAAGAGAACCCCGGTGCTCTGATCCACGGGTGGTGCAGGCTCGGACGTCACGGGGCCGGTCTTCAGTGCAAGCCCGTTGGGTGGATCGGCCGAGTCCGGGGAGAGGCACCCGACAGCGGCGAGTGCGAGGAGAAGAACAAGGGGGAGCAGCTTCGCGGTCATGGTACCTCAGATCGTGAACCCGGTCGCCAGCGCACCAAAGAGCACCAGGTCGTAGAGCCCGTGGGTGATGGCGCAGGTCGTCGTGTTCGCCCGCCTCCGGATCCAGGCGAAGACGAGCCCAGCAAGAAAGACCGAGAGGAGGGCGTCCCAGGAGTACTGCCAGGCGTGGAGTGCAGCGAAGAGGAGGCTCGGCAGGACGATCCCAAAGACCGGCTGAAGCACCCCCCGGACAGCCAGTTCCTCCCCGATCCCGGCAGAGACCGCCGCTGTCACAGCGCCGACCGGGGTCAGGACGTCGGAGAAGAGGCGGCGGTACGCCTCGTCATCCGTGACAGCCCACCCCAGTGCCCCCCAAACGGCGGCGATTGCCCGATCGACGAGCCCGAAGACCACGACCAGCACCAGGGCGGCGACGACCGCGAAGACGACCTGCCGGCCCGTCGGGCGGACAAAAGCTAGGCGCTCAAGGGCCTCGGAGAAGGTTCGCCGGACAAAGAGCCCAACGATCAGGAACGAGCCGTAGATGATGAAGAGAAGGGAGTAGGCCTCCGAGCGGGCGAAGTCACCCGGATTCTCGACGGTTTCATCCCCGCCGAGGAGGGCTTCCGAGAGGAATGGTGGGGCACCGTTCACGACCAGGGGCACAGGGGGCACGAGGACCATGGCGAGCACGAGGACGAGGGCAACTGCGTGGACGAAGGAGTTCGGGTCGAGCGGGATCACCCTGGCGAGCAGGCGCCGGACCGGGGGCAGGAACCCGGCGAGCGAGACGAGCCCGCAGATCGACCCGAGCCCGAAGAGGGCGAGCACGGTCCCCTCCATCCCCGGCGGAAGGGCCGCGCTCTCGAGGGCGCCCGCAGGGAGGATCGCCATCAGGCCGAGCGCGAACGAGAGGAGGACCAGGACCCCGATCAGGCCGAACAGCAGAAGCCCGGTCATGTACCGGAGAGGGCGCGAGTCTTCGGCCAGGTAGGCGGCCAACGCGATGAGGACGAAAGGTGCGACCTGGAGCGCCCCCGCCGTGAGGAGCAGGAGCTCGGCGTTCAGATCGGGGCTCGAGAGGAGGAGGAGGGAGACCACCAGGCCGGCGACTGCAGTCCCGACCATCAGGGCCCGGTACCCGGTCCTGTCCGGCGCTGGATCAGGTCCCAGCACCTGTTCAGCCGGAACAAGGCCCTGTTCGTCGTCCATAGTGGATGTGGTGGTTCTGGTTATTTCATCCTTGTCCATACCGGTACGGGGACACCGTTAGGGCGATGGGGAGGGGGAGGCGGTCCCGTTCCCGGCGCGCCGCTGGGTCTCGCGGATCAGGCGGAGTTCGTCACCGGGACTGACCAACACCGTGTTGTTGACATAGGCAAGGCCGGAGATCGCACCAAGTCCCTCCATGTCGTAGACCCTCGGTCCATACTGGTATCCGTTCGAGTCGTACCAGGTTACCGGATACCCGGGGTTCGCTGTCGTCCCGTTCACGAAGTCGTTCACCATCCCATTCGCGTACCGTGCGATGAGCCGGTCTGAAAAATGCCACCAGCGGTCCACGCTTGCCTCGGCGTTCGCCACCGTCCAGTTCGTCAGGAACTCCCGGGACACCGCTTCCCCTGAGACATTTCTCAACCGCAAAACCTCGCCGTCGACGGTGGTTCGATTGTTCAGCGCCGCCGCCTCGATCGCCTGTTGTTCGGCCTGGATCTCCGGGATCATATCGCTGTACCGGAGGCGTGCCCAGTTGGTCACCAGGTTGAAGGCCCACCAGGCGGAGTCGCGTGAGACTTCGCTCCGATTCCCTTTCGAGAACGATGCCGGCAGCGCGCTCGAACCGGCATATATCGGGAGATAGACCGTCTCGGCCGGCACGGCAAATCCTATCCAGGCGATGCCGCCCACGTCGGCCGGGAGCCAGGAGCGACCCTGGCAGACGTAGCTGTAACTGCAGAAGAGCGGCGAGATCGGCCGTGGCCAGGCACCAGGTCGAACTTCTCCGGGCGCGAAGGGCTGGTGGTTGTCGAAGAAGCCGGAGTTACGGTACGGGTCGCCGTATGGGCCCGCCGCCGTCCCATTCGTGAGGTCGAAGACCGTCCCCTCGTAATGGTCACGGAAGAGCGAGAGCACTGTCGTGGCGTTCACGGGTTTGTCGGGCTTCGAGGAGAATGGATAGGCGGAGGTGTATGTTCCCTCCACGTAGGGGGAGAGGTGGAGCGATGGGGCCATCCGGTCGTAGAGGCGCCAGACCCGCGAGAGAGAGTAGTAGGGGTGGGAGTACTCGCCGGTCGAGACCGTCTGTAGCCAGTCGAGGGGTCCGTCCGACGAACGCCACCAGCCTCGGTCCTCGGCAACCCGAAAGAGGTTCTCCGAGTGGAGCTGATCATCGCGTCCGGGGGTGATATCGCGGATCCGGAAGGTGTTGGCGGCGACGAAGACATGTCCGTCGGGGATGCGTTCTGCCGCCCAGAGTCCCCCCGTTGCGTTCATGTCGTACCCGCACATCTCGATCACCCAGGCCTCTTCAGGATCGGCGAAGAGCAGGGTCTCGCCGGTCCCGTAAAACCCGTGGCGGTCGATCAACCCACCGACAAGCTCGACCGCATCACGCGCAGTACGACACCGTTCGAGCGCGATGTTGGAGAGCTCAGACGAGTAGAAGATTCGGCGTTCGGGGTCCCAGTTCGGCTGGACTCGTGCGTAGTCCGTGCACTCGGACGCCATCAGCCCGACCTCATTGATGATCCCGTAGCTCCCGGTCAGGTACCCATAGGTGTGCGGGACTTCATCGATCTCGGAGGTGTTGCGGTGGTCGGTCGAAGCCCGGTCAACCGGGTCGTCGGACCCCGAGTTCGGGTCAAAATGGACCGTCCGCTTCGCCCCGGACGGGTGGTCTCCGGCAGGAACGTATACCAGGTGCGTGTCCTCCTCTGAGAGGTTGTGTCCGAGCACCCCGGGACCGAATCCGTCGTTGGAGTGCGCGATGTACATTGACCCGTCGTCCGAGGCGCCGGGGGTGATGATGAAGGTCGAGCAGGCGAGCGCCGGCGCGACCAGGAGAACGATCGCGGCGAGCGCGGCAGGCAGCATTCGCATGGGTGAAGGTGGCGGGGGGCGGGGATAACCGTGCCGAATTCTTTCGTGTGCGAAATTGGCCTACCGTGTCTTCGGGCACGAACGGGAAGTTGACCGGAATCATGATACGGGGGGCAGCGGCTGACGACAATCGAACCTGATTGCCTCGTAAACCAGAGACACGAAAACAACGAACCCGGGGCGAATGGACGGACGCGAACGCGAGTGCGGCCCGGATTGTGCGTCCATCCACAGGGACAGTGATGCGGTGCCCGCGGGAACAGTACCCCTTTCAGTGGTGCTGGCAGATGAGAGTTTGCCGTGCGACTCTGTTCATCATTTATGGTCATCAATGCCAAAATCTCTCCCAAGGACGCTCCCAAAGAGCAGGGCGGCGGCGAGTAGCACAGCGGCAGCGCTAAGAAATCCTGCTGAATACGAACTGAATCCGATCAAGAGGCCCGTCACTATCGGCCCGGCTGCCTGGCCGATATCCATGATCGTTGCCATAAGGCCCAGAGCGGCCCCCCTGTCCCCAGGAGGAGCGAGTTCAGCAACAAGGGCCTGCGTCGCGGCCTGCGAGATCGAGAGTCCCAGGCCGAAGAGCACCGAGAGGAGGAGCAGGCCGATCCAAGCGTCCGTGAACGGCAGGAGGGCGGTGGAAAGGCCCGATATGGCGAGGCCGGCAATGATGGGGCCACGGCGTCCTCGTTCGTCGGAAAGTCGTCCGAGGATGGGCCGGGAGACGGTCCGGGCAGCAACCTGCGCGACGAAGAGGAGGCCAATCAGGGTAGGGGAGATCCCGAGGGAGATGGCGTACAGCGGCAGAAACGTCTCGATCGCTCCGAAGGCGAAGAACTGGCCTGCCTCTGCGATCGATGTCGCCAGGATCGCCGGCGATGCGGGCTGGCCTGTCCTCGTTTCCTTCCGACTGGATGTTTCGTTCGCCTTCGACCCCGGCTCGGGAAGGGGCCATGTCCCGGCGAGGGCGGCAAGGCCGGAGAGCGCCGAGGTGAAGAAGACCCACTCCCACGGCCCGGCCACGATCAGGGCGCCACCGACCGCCGGGGCCAGGGCCCGGCCGGTGAGCTGGGCTGATGAGAACAAACCGAGCCGCTCCCCCCGCCGCACGGGGGTGAGGTCGGTGATGAGAGCGGCGGCGACCGGCCCGAAGACTGCGGTGGCGAGCCCGTGATAGGCCCGGACGAGGGCAAGCTCAAAGGGATTTTCGATGACGAGATACAGGAGCGGGGCGGTGACAAAGACAACGCCCGCGAGGAGGAGCAATGGTCGTCGGCCAAATCGGTCGGAGAGTCGGCCAGCCGCAAGGCTTGTCGCGATCCCGGTCACGGTCGAGGCCGCCGCAATCAGACCGATCTCTCCTGGTCCAGCACCAAGGCTGGTGGCCAGCAGCGGAAGGACCGGGTTCTTGGCGATCGTCGAGGAGAAGATCGCAGCCCCTCCTGCGAGGGAGAGTAGGAGAAAAATCCGGGACGACCGAGAATCGGTCCCAATGGTCATGGGCCGTTGCCTCGAGACGCTGAGGGGGAGATTTGAACTCCCGAGGGGCAAAGCCCCACAGGCTTTCCAGGCCTGCGCCCTACCGGTCTAGACTACCTCAGCAGAATAGAACAGGGGATCAGGTTGTCGGGACAGGCAATTAAGCCTATGCCTTCACCCTAGATCCCCTCGTAGAGGGCAACCACGTCACCGAAGTCCATCCGGCTGTTCCCGTTGAAGTCGAAGCAGCAGGCAGGCTCGTTGGCGCAGCACCAGTCGAGATTGTTGAAGAGGAGGGTGACATCAGCGAAGTCGGTCCGGCCATTGCCGTTCACGTCCTCGTACTTCCCATCCCTGTTCATGTCCCTTGGCAGGCAGGAGGACGACGGGAACGCGAGAACGGTGGGTGTCGTTGGGGTCACCGTCACTTTCGGGGTTGGGGTGGGGGTGGGGGTTGACGCGATGCGCTGTCCCGAGAGAATCGCCTGGCGCTGCATATCCGCCGAGAATGAGTGTCCCTCGAACGTGGTACCGTTCTCCGAGAGAACCAGGACGAGGGTTCCCTGATCATAGGGCGGGGCGTGGCTCGGAGCATCAGACCAGGTCCCAGTCAGCGTGCGCCCGTCAGGAGAGAGCGTTCCCGTGATCTTTCCCTCCTCGATCTCGTACCTGCCCGTCACCGTCGTGCCAGCGACCTCGAGGACCATCAGGCCCGACTCGGTCTCCCAAGCTCCGTCGAATCCCGGTGTCACGGGGGTGACAATTGGGGTGGGCGTCGCTGTGGGAGTTGGTGTCTCTGCAGGGGCCATCGAGTCGAACTCCACAGCCAGCGTCTGCCATTCGGTCGAGGGGACTGAGAACGACCCCTGGTACGAACCATCGTAGGGCATGTTCATCGAGAGGCGGTACGTCCCCTGTGGCCGGTGGCCGTTCCCGTCTCCCCACGAGTTCAGGACGATCCAGTATGCGTTTGCCGGGTCCGTGTCGTTGTACCCGACCACCATCACAGCGTGTGCTCCCGCCGTTGTTGACCAGGGGCGTCCGTTGTAGGACGTAATATTGAAGATCGACGTCTCGGGCTGGCTGTTCCAGAACGTGTCGAATGCGGACCAGGCCTCGCTGTCCGGCAGCCGCACGGAGAGATAGATTGCACGGTTGCTGTCGAGGACGGTCTTGATATTTGCCCGGGCGGCCGCATCGCCGACGCCACGCGTCACGATCCGCTGCTGGACGATCGTCTCCAGGTCGTAGTGCGGCTCTGTTGCGATTGAACCGGCCGGTACCCAGGCGCGCTGGTTGTCACGGCACCAGGTCCGTCCGTCCTGGTACGAGGCGTTCGGGTTCGACCAGGGGACCGCGATCCGCTCGGTGTTGTAGAACCGAACGAATTCGCCCAGAGATCCGCCGTTCCCGGCCCAGGACGGTCCGCTCCCGCCGTTATAGGTGGAATCGACCCACTGGACCGAGAGGCGGTCCCGGACGCCGTCCCGGGCTGCGTGAGCCGTCTCCAGGATGCCGTTCCCTGCCCAGACCCAGCAGTTCGCGGCGGCCCCCTGGTTCCTCTCCTGGGTGGTGTAGGGGACAAGGTGAAGCAGGCTCTTCGCGCCGGTGGCCCCAGCTACCGCCCGCTGACGCGAGAGGTCGACCGGGACGGTCGGCGCCGACTCGTACTGTGCGATCCAGGCTTGGAGTTCGGCATCGCCACCACGGATGATCGGGTGCGAGAGCTCCCCGGCGGAGGCGGTGATTGGAACACCGGAGAAGAGGAGCAGGAGGGCCACGGTTGTGATCAGCCAGGTCTGGTTACGCATTGCCTTGCACACCTCACCTCCTTATCTCACTCTGAGTATTAAAAATATTGCTATGAGGAAATTGGGTGAGAAATCTATCCGAACAGAATTAAGTCACTATGCGCCTTATTTCGAGGTCCACCCTCTGGTATACGTCCCAGGTGCCATGAAGACGGTCTCGGGTGCGGCGACGAGCCCGGTCCGGCCCGGGGCCGTTGCGGAGCTCTCGACGAGTGTTCGGGCTAGTGCGACGAGTTCTCCTCTCCCCGTCACGAGTGCAACGGTCTCTCCGGCGCGGAACGCCGGAAGTTCCAGAATCCCGACCCCGGCGAGCGCCGCACCGTGGCAGACTGCGTCGACCGCCCGGTCCCCGATCACGATCACTTTCAGGTCCGGGACCGCTGCCTCTACGGGCAGGACCACGGACTCAAGCGCGTACAGGTCACCGTCCGTTGCCCGGACTGCCGCATCCTTGAGGGTATGAAGAGAGACGGCCTGCTCCTCGTTGAAGGCACCCGATCGGGTCCGGCGGAGTTCAACCATCTGCCCGCCGCACCCGATCACCAGGCCGAGATGGTGGCAGAGCGATCGAATGTAGGTTCCAGCGTCACACTGGACCCGAAAGAGCACCAGGCGCCCCTTCACTTCGATCACCTCGAGGGCGTGGACGCGCCTGATCCGGAGTTGTCGCTTCACGGCCGATCGGCGTGGGGGGCGCTGGTAGAGCCGGCCGACGAATCCCTCTGCGACCTCCCGGATCCGCGCCTCCTCCACGTCACCATGGAGGCGGAGGACGCAGACATACTCTTTGTCGTGCCTGAGCAGCAGGCGAGCGAGGCGCACAGCCCGGCCGAGCATCACCACAAGCACCCCCGAAACCTGCGGGTCGAGCGTGCCCGCGTGACCGACCTCGGCACCCAGGATCTCTCCGACCCATGCGGCCACCTGATGGCTCGAGGGGCCGCGCGGCTTGTCGACAACGACGATCCCTGGTCCAGGGAAGAGGCTCTCGCTCATCGTGCCTCGATCGCCCGGAGTGCACCTTCAAGCGATCCGTCGCCGACAGCATAGGGCTCGATCCCGGCATCGCGCATCCGCTCTGCGGTCACCTCCCCGATCGCACAGACCAGCAGGTCCGGTCGGGGTGTCCAGACCGCTTCAGAGAACGAGTTGGCCGAGGTGAAGAGGACCGCATCGGCCCTGGCGAGGTCAAGAGGTTCGCCGGTCCGGATAAGGCCATAGATTCGGAACTCGGCGGGGTTGCCCCCCTTCGCCCGGATCGCCTCCAGGAGGGCCTCGTTCGGCACGTCTGCGCGAGGGATCCCGATCGTCCGCCCCTGGAGCCACGAGCCCAGGTGCGGGGCGAAGTCCCGGGAGTAGAAACTCGGAAGAACCTCGGCGTCGACCCCGTGGCGGACGAGTGCCGCCCGTGTCGCCGGTCCGATCGCGATAATACGGGGCCGGTGCCCCGAACGAGTCAGTGCTGGCCCGACCAGTTCCGCCGGCAGGGCGGAGGTGAAGAAGAGGCCGTCAAACCGTCCATCCTCCAATGCAACAACGAAGGCATCCTGTGCATCGGGGTAGACCTCGGCCCTGAGGGGCGAGACAGGGTAACAGGCATGGCCGAACCGGGCGCACCGTTCTGCGTCGTCCCCACCCTTGTCCGGCAGCCTGGTGATGGCGATTCTCATCCGCCAGAGTCGTCGGCGCGCCCGAACTAAACGATATCGATCCCCTTATGGTCTGGTGTTCCCACCGAATGAGTATGCTCGGGCTGGTGGCCGGGACCCTGCTCGGCGTCGTCCTCGGCGCCCTCTCTGGCCTTGCCCCCGGGATCCACGCAAACACGCTCGCCTCCGCCCTGCTGGCCGCCGGGGCCGGGCTCGGCGCCCTGCTCGGGGAGGAGGGCCTCGCTGCGGCGATGTTCGCGGCCCTGATCACCCACTCCTTCCTTGATAACATCCCCTCGACCTTTCTTGGGGTGCCGGAGCCCGACACCGCGCTCGCTGTCCTGCCAGCCCACGCCCTCTGCCTCGAGGGGCGCGGCGAGGAGGCGGTGCGGTGTTCAGCCCTTGGATCGGCCCTCTCGATGGGCTTTGCGGTGCCGCTTTCGCTCGCCTGCGTCCTCATCCTTCCTCCCCTCCAGCCGGCACTTGACTGGGGGATCGGGATCGTCCTGGTGGCGGTGGCGGGCTACCTGGTCCTCTCCTCCGACTCCCCGGGATGGGCCTTCGGCATCTTCGCGGTCTCGGGCGCTCTCGGTCTCTTCGCGCTCCGGTATGGCTTCCTCACCTGGCACACTCTCGGCGGCGAAGCTATCTTTCTCCCCCTCCTCTCGGGTCTCTTCGGCCTGCCGGTCCTTCTCTCTGCTTCGCACGGCACGGTGCCCGACCAGCACTTCTCCGGGATCTCGATCCCGTCAGGTGTCCTTGCCCGCCATTCGTTCCTGGGGACGCTCGCCGGCCTTCTCGTGGGGTGGCTTCCCGGTTTGTCGAACGCGACTGCGAACGGTATCCTCGACGCGGTGGTCGGGTACGATCGCGACCGGCGCGGCTTCATCGTGGCGACCTCAGCGGCGAACACCGCGAACGCGTTCATCGGGCTCGCGGCCTTCTTCGCCCTTGGGCGGACTCGAAACGGCGTGCTGGCGGCGATGGCAGGGCTCGAGCTCCCCTCGATGCCCGTGCTGATGACCGCTGGGCTTGCCGCCGCCATCGGCGGCTTTCTCCTGACGGTCCGGCTCTCCCGATCTGCCCGGCACCTCGCCCGGATTGATGGCCGGCGCCTGAACCTTGCAGTGGCAGCGCTCCTCGTCCTCCTCTCCCTTCTTCTCTCCGGGCCGTTCGGGCTCTTCGTCCTCTGCCTCGCCACCCTGGTTGGTGCCGTGCCATCGCTCGTGAACGTCCGCCGGGTCCACGCGATGGGGGCGATCATGCTCCCGGTGATGGCCTGGGCCTTCGGCTTCGCCGGGTTCTAGGCGGTGCCTTTTTTACCGGCCGGCCCCCGATCCGTACCCGTGACGGCGCGGTACTGGTGGGGGGAGGTCGATGAGAGCGGGGCCGCGATCACGGCCTCGTCTGATGACGGCGAGGCTCTTCTTCGGATCGCCTCGCTCGAAAGCCCGATGGACGGGACGGTCCCGGGTACCTGGGAGGCGGCGGTCGCCTGTGGTGCCGTCCCCGATCGGGCTGCATACCTGGCCCGGCTTCACACCCTCGCCATGCGTCTCGCGGCCGACCGTGTGGCTGACGCCCTCCGCGGGCCCGATCTCGAGCTCCTCCAGATGGTTCGAACTCTTGACGAGCTCGATGGGGTGATCAACCTCCTGACCGAGCGGGCAGTAGAATGGTACGCGACCCAGGACCCGAAGTTCACGCGCAAGTTCCGGGCGATGCCCGCCCGGCGGCTCGTCCAGGTTCTCTCACCCCGGGCCCGGGGTCCGCTCCGGGCAGTGCTCGTCCAGGTCGAGGCGCTCGGGGGAGCACGGTCCGAGCTCGCCCGCGAGGTGACCCGGGTGGCATTCCGGGTGATGCCGAACTCCTCCGAGCTCGTAGGGGGGCTCGTCGCCGCGCGGCTGATGGCGGCGGCCGGATCGCTCGACGCGCTCGCCCGCCTCCCCGCCTCGGGCCTCCAGGTGCTCGGGGCGAAGAGCGCCCTCTTCTCCCACATTCGGGCCGGGACGCCGCCACCGAAGCACGGTCTCATCTTCCAGCACCGGCGGGTTCACAACGCCCCGCTCGCCGTCCGGGGGAAGGTGGCCCGCGTGCTGGCGTCCCGCCTTGCCATCGCGGCCAGGATCGACCGCTACCGGGGCGATCTCGATCCGGTCTTCATTGAGGGCTCGAATGCCCGGATCGACGGGGTGCTCGAATGATCTGGCGGGACGGCACTCTCCTCTCGCCTGGGGAGGGCGGCGTGTACGGCGAGCGGACGCGCGGGGGCTACCGGGTCTGGGATCCGCGCCGATCCAAGTTCGCCGCCCTCGCGCATCTTGACCCGACGTTCGACCTCGCCCCGGGCACCCGGGTTCTCTACCTCGGGGCGGCAAACGGCACCACCGTCTCACACGTGGCCGACTACGCTGAGGTGGTCTACGCCGTCGAATTCGCCCCGCGGCCGATGCAGGACCTGCTCGCGGTGGCGCGGCGGCGCTCGAACATCATTCCGATCCTGGCAGATGCGGGCCGGCCCGGCCAGTATGCGCACCTGCTCGAGCCGGTCGACCTCCTCTTCCAGGACGTCGCCCAGCCCAACCAGGCGGCGATCGCGGTCCGAAACCGGCCTTTCCTCACCCCGGGGGGTCGACTTGCCCTGATGCTCAAGGTCCGATCCATCGACCAGAGCCGTCCTCTCGACGAGGTCGGAAACGAGGCCGTCGGTCTCCTCGAGGAGGGGGGGTTTGTGGTCGACTCGGTCCGCTCCCTGGTGCCGCACCACCGCGATCACCTCGCGATCCTCGGGCACCGGGTGGATTAGGGGGGGGGCCGACTCCCTTGTCTCTTTCGTCCTGCCTGTCCCGCCCTCCTCCTCCTCCGGCAAGAGTGCAAACCTCGGGGCGGGGACAGTCCTGATCGGCGGGCCTGAGATTTTCGACAGGATCGTTCTCCCAGTCATCATCGCGGCCCGTATCGCAGAAAGCTGCCCCGGACCCGGGTTTCATCACCGATCGGCGCCCATGGTCCAGCATGTCCACGTCCCGCCCCTACCGCATCGCCGGTGCGACAAAGCTCCACGACCAGGCGGCCCTCCCGGCCTTCTCCCGGCTTGTTGAGGACGGGCGGCTCGATGGAATCCAGGTCTATGTCCGTGGTCCGCTGACACCCGACGACCGGCTGGTTATCGAGGGCTATGCGGCGCTAGAGGCCCGGTTTGTCGTCCACGCCCCTCATCACAAGGACGGGTTCAACCCTGTGGAGCCGACCGCTCCCTTCGGTCTCTCCCCGGCGGAGGGTCGGGCCCAGCTCCGTGACGGCATGATGGCCTCACTCGAGGTCGCCGATCTCCTTGACGCGGACCGGATCATCATCCATGGAGGGTGCCTGGTCGAGTCCACTCCCGCCGAGGGTCTCGCCGCAATGGCCCTCTACTTTGACGAATGGGCCGACCCCCGCCTCCTTCTCGAGAACCTGCCCGCCATCTCTCGCGACCTGCGATTCTTCGGCGTGTCGGCCGACGAACTCCGGACACTCGGCCATGGGCGAGTCCAGGGCTATTGCCTGGATCTCGCCCACCTCTACGTCGCCTCGAACTATTTCGGTTGGGAGTTCGCAGTGGCGCTTGCCGCGTTCGATGACCTTCCCGTTCTCTTCCACCACCTCTCGAACTCTCCAGCGAAGTCGGTTCTCGACCGACACACTCCGCTCGACGCACCGGGCGGTGGGGTGCCGTTCGAACACGTCTTTGCCTGGATCCGGGCGCACCCGGAGAACACGACCTGCCTGGAATACAAGGACGCCGGTGGGGGGCTCTACGAGGGGCAGCTCGCCGCCTTCGACATGCTCTATCGGAGGTATGTCCATGGATGAGCGTGCCGCGCTCCGGGACCTGCAGCGCTGTCCCGGGATCGGCCCCTCGCTCGCTCGGGACCTGTTCGACCTCGGGCTCCACTCGGTCGACGACCTCCGGGGGTGCGATCCAGAGGCCCTCTACCTGGCTCACGAAGCAAGACGCGGGTGCCACGTCGACCGCTGCGTCCTCTACGCGTTTCGGTGCGCGGTCTATTTTGCCGACACCGCGCACCCCGCCCCCTCCCTCCTCCGCTGGTGGAACTGGAAGGACTGACATCGCGTTCGGTATGAAGTGCCGTCACCGTCCCCTCGGCGATCTCGTCTAGAGCCGACGGCGAACGCCTTCGAGGGCCTCTTCCAGGGTCTCGGGCCGGGGCTTCAGGATCACGACAGGGATGTCAACGATCCGTTCGACGATGGAGGCGAGCACCGGGGCGCAGATGATCGCGACCGCCCCCTCCTTCTCGGCGCGGACAGCGGCGACAAGGCACTCCTCGAGCGAGTTGGCCGCGTAACCCCTGACCGGATATTGTCGGTCCCTGACCTCGATCTCCTTGCCGGCGACCGGGTCGAGGAGGAATCGCGCCGCGATCACCGCGACCGAGCGCTGCTGGCGGGGCTCGAACGCCTCGGCGATCCCCCTCACGGTCGAGAGGCGGGGGTCGCGCTCCCCCGACGAGATCTTGTAGAGGGTCGGGAGGGGGATCCCTGTCTGGTTTGAGAGCTCCCGTATTGTCATGTCGCGCCGCGCCAGCTCCTCGGTAAGGGCGGTCTGGAAGGTTGTCTCGAGTATGCGACGGAGAAACATGGTACAGTTGTCTATCTCTTCCCTGTTATCTGCTCTTGTTGGGAAATAATCCCCGGGTCTCCTGGGAGAATCGCCGGTGATCAGCGGTCGTTAACACCCCTGTCGGAAAGGCTCTACGGGCCAATACTGATAATACTCGTTCGCTCCAGATATCGGGTACCAATCCAGGTGATGCTGTCATCGGGCTCTTTGACCTCTTTCGGCCGAACGTACAGCGGCTTGCCGCTGAACGCGATCTTCGGGCGCTTCTGCCCCTCCTCGACCACCGTGACGTTGTCGTCCGCGAGGAGGCAGTACAGGCCCTCAATGACCTTGCTGATGAGGACCTGTCTCAATTCCTCGAACTCCTCCGAACCGGGACTCGCGAGATCCAGCGGCGGACAATCGAGGTCCTTGCCCTGCGTCCGGGTTTCGATGCCGCCCAGCTGATCCCGGCCCTCGGGGATGATACGGGGCGGGTGTACCCGGCGGTGGCGTCCCTGATCGCCCGATACGGTGAGGAGGCGATCCCTGAGCTGGTCCGGGCGCTCGCTTCGGGCCGCGAGGAGCTCCGCCGGGGGGCCGTGCTCGCGCTCCAGCAGATGGGCCGAACCGCCTGGCCAGCGCTCAAGCCCCGCCTCTCCGACCCTTCGTTCCGGGTCCGGCTCGGGGCGGCCCAGGCGCTCGAGCAATCGAAGTGGACAGCCGCCGACGAGCGCGAGGAGTTCGCGTTCCGGTACGCCCTGGAGGACTGGGACGCGATCGTCCGGATGCGTAAGGCCGCTGTTCCGCCCCTGATCGGGGCCCTCCGGGATCCGCATTTCGGGATCCGGGAAGAGGCAATCCGCTCGCTGGGCAGGATCGGGGACGTCGCTGCGTTCCCACCCCTCGCGGCCCTGCTGACTCGCGACCCCGAAGAGGAGGTGAGGGCCGCCGCGGCAGAGGCCCTGGGCCGCCTTGAGGAGCCGCGAGGAATCCCCCTTCTTCGGAACGCTCTGCACGACCGGTCCCACGCAGTCCGGCTCGCCGCAGCGAGCGCTCTTGAGACTTTCGGCTGGCTCCCGGAGACTGAGGAGGAGACGATTGCCCTCCTCCTGGCGACTGAACAGTGGCCCCTTCTTGTCCGTCTCGGCGAACCTGCCGTTCCCGCCCTGGTCCGCGCCCTCGCCGACGATTACTACGGCATCCGGACCGGGGCCGGCGAGGCCCTCCTCGGGCTCGGACCCATAGGCCGGCGGGCCCTTGAAGAGGCGCGGTTGCACGCGAACCCGACGATCCGTGACGGCGCCATTGGTCTTCTGGTACGGGCCGGTCCCGCCCCAACCGCCCTCTCCGCCGTGCCCGGGTCGGTGGAGACGCGCGGGGATCAGGCTGGTGACGTGGAGATGCCGGTCGAGGATATCTCTTCAGCCCAGGAGCATTCCTTCCTCGCTCCAGCGCCCTCTCGTAACGGCCCCGGGTCCGCGGACCCGGTCCTGCACCCCCGGGTTGATGGTTCGCTCTTCGCCCGGCTCGCAACCCTCTCGACCCCCGTGGCAGGTGGAGCTCCCCTCAGGACCCGGATCTCGGCCCCGCCTTCGATGCACCGGGAGACCGCGATCCGGGAGTTTATCGATGAGGCGCTTCGTCGCGGCGAGGAGGCAGGACACCAGTCGCCCTCGACCGAACTCCTCGCCACCCTTGATGCAGCCCTCGAGGGCATGGACCCTTCAATTCGCCTCGTTGCGGTCGAGGTCTTCGGCCGCCTCGGCCCGGACGCAGTCGAGCCCCTCATCGGGTCGCTGCGTGACTCCGACCACCTGGTCCGGTGCGCCGCCGTCGATGCCCTCGCTGGATTGATGGACCCCAGGGCGACGGCCCCCCTCCTGGAGAGGCTGCGCACCGATGGGGAGGAAGCAGTTCGGGAGCATGCGGCGTGGGCGCTTGGGGAGTCCGGCGATCCCGACGTCGTGCCGGCGCTGATTGACGCCCTATCGGACCCGTACCTCCGGGTCCGGTCCGCCTCATCTGCTGCACTCATCCTCCTGGGCCCTGATATCCTGCCAGCCCTCCGCCCGGTGCTCTCGGGAGGAGATCTGCCGGCGGCGATCGCCGCGGCCCGCACCCTCGGTGCCCTTCGCGATAGCGCCTCGGTCCCGGGCCTTCTTGATCTCCTCGTCCGCAACGAGCCCGAAGCGGGGACGGCCGCGATCGCCGCCCTGGGGGGGATCGGACCGGCGGCGGCCAGCTCCATCGCCGCGCTCGCTCGAGAGGATGGGAGTTCGACCGCGGTCAGGGTGCGGGCCGTCCGGGCCCTCGCGGAGCTTGGCATGGCGGCTGAGGACTATCTCACTCCGCTAGCGGACGATCATGATCCAGAAGTTGCCGATGCCGCGCGGACCGCCCTCGAGTCATTCCGGCCAGGAGGGTTTGGGGGGGAGCACCCAGTGCCCCCCGTCTCATCGATACGGGAGGTCATCCTCCCAACGGTCGAGGAGGACGAGGTGACCCTCGAGGCATGGCACCGGGAGCCGGGAGAGCCGGTCGTCACCGTTCCCGGTCCCGTGCCCACACTGCATCTTGTGGCGCTTGGACCGCCCGAAGAGGAGACCCGAAAACCAGGGGTTGACGCAGCAATCGTCCCGGAGACAGAGTCCACCGAGCCGGAACGGCAGGAACCGGATGCCCCGGAGCCGGCCTCAGAGTTGTCCACTCCTGAGCCCCCGACCCCGGACCCCGTGTCCATTCTCCTCGGCGCCCTCGCTGGGACGCCCGAAGATGCACCGTCTCTCCTCCGCCGGCTCGGTCGTACCGGGGATCCACGCGGACTCGGGGTGATCGTAGGCCGACTTTTTACCGGCACTCCCTCAGAACGGCGTGCTGCAGCAGAAGCACTCCGGTCGATGCCTGCCGAAGGGGCTGTCGGCGCACTTACCGGGGCGCTCTATGATCCCGACCCCGAAGTCCGGGAGGCAGCCGTCTCTTCGCTTGGTGCCCTTTCCACCCCCGGGGCGATGCACCTCCTGGTCGATCGACTCGCTGATTCCGACTACGCGGTTCACGAAGCGGCGCTCTCCGCTCTCGCCCGGGCAGGACCCCGGGCCCTTGAGGCCCTCATCGAAGCGCTCGGGCGCCCCGAGCGGGAGGTCCGTTCCGGCGTCTCCCAGATCCTCCGCGAAGCCGGGTGGACTGCCCCCGATGAGAGCGGGGCCCTGGGCTTCTCCCTGGCGTCCGAGGACTGGCGCTCGCTTGCCCGGTTCGGCGAGGAGGCACTCGAGCCGCTCGGCTCCCTTCTCGTCCACCCTGACCCGGATCTTCGCCTCGGTGCAGTGATTGCCCTGGGTGGGATCGGCGGTGACCGGGCGACGGACCTGATCAGGCAGGCGTATGCCGACCCCTCACCCCTCGTCCGGAACCGGGCGGCACTGCTCCTGCACGAGCGAAAGACCGACGAGGCGCGGGGATAAAAGGCGCCGGTTCCAGGTCACCCCTCCGCGCTCGACGCCTCAGGGGGTGACAGCTCGCGTTCAGTCCGGGAGAGTTCCTCGATCTGGGCGACGACACGGTGTCCGAGCGGCGTCTCGTGATAGACGATCCAGTTCGCCTGCCGCTCCCCCCGGATCAACCTCATCGACTGCAGGACCGAGAGATGGTAGGAGAGCTTCGAATCAGGGACCCGGAGGACCTCCTTGATCACCGAGACGCAGAGTGGCTGGGACTGGAGTAAAAAAAGGATGGAGAGGCGTATCGGATCTGAAAGGGTATGAAACAGTCGACTATCGGTCCGGATCCGGTCGGGGTCCGGCAACTGCGCCTTCAGCGCCTCGGTACCCCCCTGATCCTCGATCACCTGCCTTAGATCGTCTGGGACTGCCACGCTTTTCTCACCCACACCGCCTGATAGAGGCGCACACGTCCCTTATCCTCAATCGATATAAATAGTTGCCGCTTATTCTCCGAACGTCTCATCGAGCCAGACAGCGATCGCATCCCGGGTCTGGCGGAATGCCTCGAGCCGTCCCTGTCCATCAACCGCCGCCGGGTCAGGGAAGGAGACGTGGAGGGTCTCTTCGGCCCCGGGGAAGAACGGGCAGGTCTCCTGCGCCCGATCGCAGACGGTCACCACCGTGTCGATCGGCGTGTCGAAGACCTCCATCAGGCCCTTGGCCCGCTGGCCTGCGATGTCGATCCCGAGCTCGGCCATCACCCTGACGGCACAGGGATCGAGCGCCGTTGGGTCGGTTCCAGCGCTGTAGGCCTCGAACCGACCAGGGAAGCGAGTGCGAAGGAGTCCCTCCGCCATCTGGGAGCGGGCGGAGTTGTGAGTGCAGAGGAAGAGGACATGCCTGAGAGTCATCCCGGAAAGAGGGGTGCCGCCATCCCATATACCTATCTTCCGAGCCCCCCCACGTTCCTTTATCGCATGACGGGCACGACCAATCCCTTCCTGGCGGCTGCCCAGCTCTCGCTCCCCCCCGGCGTCCAGGCGGGTATGGTCTGCTGCGGGGGCCGGAGCGTCAAACGATTTGAGGCCGAGTTCTGGACGTCGCGGCAGCGGCAGGCCCACTCCCTCCATGAGCTCTCGTACCGCGCATGCTTCAAGCCCCAACTCCCCCGATTCTTCATCGAGCGGCTCACCGAGCCCGGGGACCTCGTCTACGACCCGTTCTCGGGCAGGGGGACAACCCTGCTCGAAGCAGCCCTGCTTGACCGGCGAGTCGCGGCGAACGATGCGAACCCCCTCTCTGCCCTTCTTGCCGCCCCCAGGCTCACCCCTCCTGCCGACCCCGGTCTGGTTGCCGAACGGCTCGATTCTTACCCGGTCGACCCCACCGCGCGGGCCGACCGCGACCTCTCGATGTTCTACCACCTCAAGACCGAGGCGCACCTCGTCTCGCTTCGCCAGGTCCTGATCGAGCGTGCCCTCTCCGGCACGGAGGACACCCTCGACCGGTGGATACGGATGGTCGCAACCAACCGTCTCACCGGGCACTCCCGGAACTTCTTCTCGGTCTACACCCTGCCGCCGAACCAGGCGGCCAGCCCCATGAGCCAGCGCCGGATCAATGCGCGGCTCGACCAGGTCCCGCCTTTGAAGGACGTGAACGAGATCGTGGTCCGCAAGACCGTCCAGCTCCTCCGCGATCTGACGGATGAGGACCGCGCCCACCTGGATCGCCGAGCGCAGGACGCCCAGTTCATGACCGGTGACGCCCGATCGACCTCGGGACTCGCTTCGAACTCGGTCCATCTGACCGTCACCTCGCCGCCGTTCCTCGACCAGGTCGCTTACGCGAAGGACAACTGGCTCCGGTGCTGGTTTAACGGGCTGGACGAGGAGATGGTCGGGGCCGGCATCACGATGAGCCGGACGGTCGCGGCATGGTCCGTCGTGATGGGCGAGGTCTTTGAAGAGCTCGCCCGGGTCACGGCACCGGGGGGGCACGTCGCGTTCGAGGTGGGCGAGGTCCGCCGGAGCACGATCCCGCTCGACGAGCACGTGGTGCCGCTCGGGGAGGAGGCGGGCCTCAGCTGCCGGGCGGTCTTCGTCAACCGGTCGCGGTTCACCAAGACATCCCATATCTGGGGGGTCTCGAATCACGAGGGGGGCACCAATACAAACCGCATCGTGCTCTTCCAGAAGGAGTGATCTGTCATGGAGACGGTCTGTGCGGTCGACCTTGGGGGAACGCGGACCCGGGTTGCACTCGTCGATGAGGCTGGGAGGGTGCTCGCCCGTGAGGTCTTCGCAACCCCGACGGTCGGTTCCACGGGGACGGTGGTGACGGATGCAATCCTGGCAGCGGTCCGCCGGGTTGCCGGACCCCATTCGTTCCCGGTCGGGATCGCAGCGGCTGGGCCACTCGACCTCGCTGCTGGCGCAGTGATCTCCCCACCGAACCTTCCCTACGCAAGGATCGACCTGGTCGAACCGCTCGAGGCGGCCCTCGAAGCGCCCGTCACGCTGTTGAACGACGCCCGCGCGGGGGTCCTCGGTGAGCATGCCCTCGGCGCGGGGGCTGGGTGCGACAACCTGGTCTACGTCACGATCTCGACCGGGATCGGCGGGGGGGTGATCTGTGACGGGCGCCTGATCGAGGGACGCGGAGGAAACGCGGGGGAGATCGGGCACATCACGGTCGAGACATGTCACGGGCTCGCCTGCGGCTGCGGCTCCCTGAACCACTGGGAGGGCTACTGCTCGGGACGAAACCTGCCTCGGTTCTATGCGCTGGAAAAGCGGCCGGACGACCCGATCTATTCCACGACCGAGGCGATCTTCGCGGCGGCACGGGCTGGCGACCCGTGCGCATGCCGGTTTCTTGAAGCGGTCGCGGTCCTGAACGGCCGCGCTCTCTCTACCCTCGTGGTCGCATACGACCCCGAGCGGATCGTGCTCGACGGCGCGGTCGTCCAGGCCCAGGCGGATCTGCTTGTCAGCCCTGCGGTCGCCCGGATGGAGCAATACCTGCCGCTTCCCGCCGTCGTCACGAGCCCGCTCGGGGGCGACGCCCCCCTTCTCGGGGCAGCTGTCGCAGCCCGGCGGCGGCGTTAACGCCGGAAGGAGAAGAGCAGCCCGGCGATACCGATGGCACCGAGTACGGCGAGCAGCGAGAGCGGCGACCCTGGTGCATCAGCCTCAGCGGCCGTTGGATAACCGGTTGCCCCTGCCCCCACCACCGGGGCGGTCGGGGAACGTCCAGCGCCCGGACGCTCAGTCTCGGGGCGGTCCACGCCCGGCAGGGTCCGGAGCGTAAGCGTGTACGGGATAGTCCCGTTCGGTGGGGCGATCATCACCTTCTTCTCGGTCGCGTAGCCGTACTTGTTCACCTGGATCTCCTGTGGCACCATTGCGGGTACCTTTATCGTCAAAGGCGTGAGCCCGGTCATCTTCGTGCGGTTCACGAAGACGGTCGCGCCGTCGGGGGTGGTGTTGATCTGGATATAACCGACCTGCGGGTTCCCGGCGGCGACGGCCTGCTGCGTGTCGTTATCCGCTGCAGAGGCGGCCGGCACGACGAGCAGGAGGAGCATAACGGCGGCAAGGGCCACGTGGAGAATGCCAACTGTCCTCATCGTACAAGAGTTCGACCCCGCCCCTCTTATTCTGAATCCCCGCAGACCGGCGCCGGCTTAATCTGTCGGCGGTGCGACGTACCCTGCATGACCTCCCCGATCGAGGCAGCCGTTGCGGACGCGGTCGACTCCTCCCTGCTTGCGTTCTACGAGGACCTGCACGCCCACCCCGAGCTCTCCGGGCAGGAGGAGCGGACCGCTGCCCGGTTGGCCACCGCTCTCGGCGAGGCCGGTTTCAAGGTAGAGACCAGGATCGGGGGTCATGGCATCGCCGCCGTCCTCGAGATGGGGAATGGTCCGGTCATCCTCGTCCGGGCAGACATGGACGCACTACCCGTGCAGGAGGAGACGGGCCTCCCGTATGCCAGCCACGCGACCGGGATCGATCCGCAGGGGAGAGTCGTATCGGTGATGCATGCCTGCGGCCACGACCTGCATGTGGCAGGGCTGGTCGGGTTCGCCCGGAGCATGCAGGCCCTCCGTGGGCGGTGGCAGGGCCGGCTCGTTCTCATCGGCCAGCCCTCCGAAGAGTGGGTCTCAGGGGCGGAGGCGATGGTCGCCGATCACCTCTATTCGCGGGTGGGCCGGCCGGATGCGGCTCTTGCCCTGCACGTTGCGCCGGGTCATCCACCGGGTCGCGTCCTTCTCACCGAGGGGACTGCGTCGGCCGGCGGCGAGTCGCTCGACCTCGTGATCCGGGGCGTGGGGGGACACGCGGCCCACCCGGACGAGACCCGGGATCCGGTATTGCTCGCAGCGCAGGTGATCGTGGCCCTCCAGGGGCTCGTCTCCCGCGAGATCGACCCCCAGGCCTTCGCCGTCCTGACGGTGGCCTCGGTCCACGGCGGGGCGAAACACAACGCGATCCCGGACGAGGTCCGGCTCGGCCTGAACATCCGGTTCTTCGACGACGCGGTTCGGGAGCGGCTCCTCGCCGGGATCGAGCGGGTCGCAAAAAATCTCGCCCGGGCCGCTGGGGTTCCGGAGGACCGTCTTCCGCTGCTGACCCTCCTTTCCGAGTCCGCCCGGCCGTTTTCCAACGACCCGGCCCTCGTCCGCCGGGTCCGGTCCGCCGTCGAGGTAGCACTCGGTCCAGACCGGGTCGGTCTGCTCGGTCCATCGTCGGGCTCCGAGGACTTTGGGGCATTCGCAACAGCCAACCCTCCCGTCCCGCTCTGCTACCTGCGGATAGGGGCCGGGCCGGGGCGGCTCCACTCTCCGCAATTCGCTCCCGACCCCCGTACCGTGCTGGAGGCGGGTGTGACCGCGCTCACTGCTGCCGCGCTCGACCTGATGTCACCGGCCCGCTAGGCACGACCGGTTGACGAACGGGCCAGGTGAGCTGCCGCCGCCGGGGTCGCCTCGCGCCCCTGCGGGGTCCGTTTAATGAACCCAATCCGGATCAGGTAGGGCTCATAGACCTCCTCGATCGTCCGGACCTCCTCGCCGACTGCAATCGCGATCGTCCGAACCCCAACCGGCCCTCCGTCGAACTCCCGAACGATGACAGAGAGAATTCGGCGGTCGAGGTCGTCGAGGCCGAGCCGGTCGATCCCGAGCAGGGAGAGAGCCTCGTCGGCGGACTCCCGGGTGATCGTGCCGTCGCCCCGGACCAGGGCATAGTCGCGGACCCGGCGGAGAAGGCGGTTCACAATCCGGGGCGTTCCCCGAGACCGGCGGGCGACCTCGAGCGCCCCCTCCGGGGTGATCGAAATCCGCATGATCCCGGCGGACCGCTCCACGATCCGGACCAGCTCGGGTTCGTCGTAGAGATTGAGCCGGCTGACGATCCCGAACCGGTCGCGGAACGGGGCTCCCAGGTTGCCGATCTTCGTGGTGGCGCCGATCAGCGTGAACCTCTCGAGGGTGAGTGGGATCGAACGGGCGCTCGGCCCCTCGCCGATCATCACGTCGATGAAGAAGTCCTCCATCGCGGAGTAGAGCACCTCCTCGACGACCGGGGAAACCCGGTGGACCTCGTCGATGAAGAGGACGTCGCCTTCTCCGAGCGCGGTCAGAAGTGCGGCGAGGTCACCGGGCTTTTCGAGGACAGGGCCGGTGGTGGTCCGGATCGCGGCCCCCATCTCCCGGGCGATGATGTGGGCGAGCGTGGTTTTTCCGAGCCCCGGCGGCCCGGAGAAGAGGATATGGTCAATCGGCTCGCCCCGCCGCTTCGCCGCTTCGATCGCGATTGCGAGGGATTCGCGCACCTCGGGCTGGCCGATGAACGTGTCGAGTGATATGGGCCGGATCGCGGTCTCCTCGGGCTCGTCGGAGTGGAGGGCCGGCGAGACCTCGCGATCGTCCCGCATCTCAGGTCCTCCTGAGGCGGGCGAGCGCCCCCCGTATCAGGGCCTGGAGGTCGGCGTCCGGTGCCTCGGCACGGGTGGAGTCAACCGCCTCCTGGGCCTCGCGGGGTCCAAAGCCGAGCGCGACCAGGGCGGCGGTGGCATCGGCGTCGGGGCCGGCGATCGGGACCTGTATGCCGGAGGCGGTCCCGATCCCCGCGATCCGGTCGCGGAGCTCAAGAATCAGCCTTTTTGCGGACTTTGCCCCGATCCCCGGGACACGGGTCAGCACCGCTTCGTTCTCGCCCTGAACCGCGCGGACCAGCTCGTCGACGGGAACCTCGGAGAGGACCTTGAGCGCAAGAGCCGGCCCGACCTTGGTCACCCCGATCAGGGCCTGGAAGACCTCGCGGTCCCGGGGGTCCAGAAAGCCGTAGAGGGTCCAACCGTCCTCGCGGACCACGAGGTGGGTGTGGATACGAACCCGCCCGCGCTCCGGGCGCAGGCTCGCGAGCACCGGTCCCGACGCCAGCACCCGGAAGCCGACCCCGCCCACGTCGATGACGACTGCCCGCTCGTCGACCGAGTCGATCGTCCCCTCGAGATATGCGAACATGAGCCCTTCTCTCTCTATTTGGGGCCGGTTGGGGGTTAAGAGCTCCGTTTCGGCAGGATTGCCGGTCGAACCCCAGCGATCCCCGGGCATGATGGGCCCGAATGAGGCTACCCTCCGAGTTCAGTCTCAGCGCCGGCAGTGGTGGTGGCAGACGGCGCAGGCCAGAGCGTCGGCTGCATCGTCCGGGCGGGGCACGGTCTCAAGCGCGAGGACGCGTCGGACCATCTCCTGGACCTGTTTCTTATCCGCACGGCCCGAGCCCGTCACCGCCTGTTTGATCTGGTTTGGTGTGAACTCCGCGGTAGGAATTCCCCGTTCAGCGGCGGCGAGTCGGATCACCCCGCGGACCTCCGCCACCTGGATCCCGGTCGTCACGTTCTTCGAGAAGTAGAGGCACTCGATTGCCATCTCGTCGGGCGACCATTCGTCGAGGAGCGCGTTCAGGGCCCGCCAGACCTGGAGGATCCGGTCCGGCATCGGCGTCTCCTTCGAGGTCTCGATGCAACCCCAGGCGCAGCAGGCGAGCTGGTGCCGGCGCCCCTCGACCACGCCCCAACCCACCCGGCCGTACCCCGGGTCAATCCCGATAACCCGCATACTCAACAGATCTGGCCGTCGGGTGGGTAAAGGGTGCCGTTCAGAACAGTGTCTCCGTCACCCTCCTCTGCGCGTGATGGGCGATCGCCCCGTCGAGACGGACCCACCGGTTCGGCGGGGACCGTGAGTCCTGGTCAGAACCCGGACAGGACGATGTAACTGAGGACGAAGCCGATCAGCATGCAGACGACACCCAGGACGATCGCTATCTTCCCCCTCGGGTCTCCCCGCGAGTGGCCGATGAACCCAAGCACGATTGCGATCGGGCCGAAGATGATCGGGATGACGACCGTGGAGATGAGCGCGACAATGATACCAGCGGTGCCGAACCACCCCACGTCGGGCGGGGACACGGTGGTCGGTGTTCGAACCGGTGCTGGCGGGGGCGGTGATGGCGGCGTCGATGTCACCGGGGGCGGGGACGACACCCCGTCAGGTGCGAGGGAGGCCCCGCACTGCTCACAGAAGAGGTTGCTCCCGGGGTTCTCTGCTCCGCAGTCGGGACAGAACATGGTCGATCGCTGAAATGGTGTGCCACTGGCCTCTTATACCTGCTGGTGAGGAGAACAACGAAAGGGGCGACGGGGCGGCGGGTCACGACACCGTTCTCCTCCTCCAGTATCGGCAGCATCCCCGAGCGCCCCCCTGGAGGGGATCGCCGGCTCCTTCCTCAAGGGGATGTCATCACAGTACTTCTCACACAGCTGCTTCGCGATCGCGGACCTGTCGGCGAGACGGTCATCGAGCGAACAAAGAGCGACAATTTAGGAAGCACGTTTGCGATGTGGCGTCGCACAACCCCGTGGGATGCTTTTGGGGACGCTTTTATTATTTCCAGGGGATAAGAGCATATCCTGAAGTGATCGTCATGGCCTTCTGTCCCGATTGCGGTTCAACCCTCCCTCCCGGGGCGGAGTCCTGCCCGTCCTGCGAGGCACGCGTGGACCCCGAGCCCGGATCTCTTGCCTGGTCGGCCCGGATGCCGGTCGTCACGAGTCCCGTCGTCGTCAAGCAACTCGTCATCGCCCTCGGTGCCGGGGCCCTCTTCGTCGCCCTCCTGATGGTGGCGATGGGCTCGTTCTTTGCTCTGCCCTGGATCGCCGGGATCTTTCTTCTCTTGGTCGTCCTCGGCCTGGTGATCGGGGGGGCGATCCAGTTCTTTTCGAAGGGCGGGCCGATGGGCGAGTTTGCGATCACGAGCGAGGGGGTTGGCTATCACGCCGGGAAGGAGTCGAAGGCGCTCAACCGGGCGACCCTGGTCGGGTCCGCGATCGGCGGCTCCCTCGCTGGCACGGGGGGAAGCCTGATCAACATCAGCCGCGAGATGGAGTCGATGCGCTGGGACGAGATGCGCTCGGTGACAGTTGACCGGCGTGATCGCTCGATCCTCTTCTATCGCCGGACCCTGTTCCGTCCGATCGTGGTCTACGGCACGGAGGAGAACTTCGACAAGGCGGTCGCCCTCGTCGAACGGTACGCGACAAGTGCGGTGCTGAAGAGGAAGGGATGACTCCCGGCCCCGGTCCTGCCGGGCAAGGTTCCGCCGATCACACGCATACTGGGACAGGGAGATCCACGTTCTCAGGACGCCTCTTGTGGGTATGGGTGGTCGGCCTCACCCTCTTTGTCCTGCCCGTCACGGCCGCTGCCGGTTCGTGGACATTGTCGGGGACCTACACTGACCGTGTCCTCGATACACCCGGGACCACCTACGGGGATGCCGTGGGGTCATACATCCCCTCGGGCGGATCCACCGCCGTATCGTCCCTATCGGTCCCTGGGACGGCTATCACCCTCGAATTTTCGCACACCTGGATCCCGCCTCCGTCGGAACTGAGACCCGGGTCCAGCATCATGACCCGGCTCGATATCGCCGATCGGGACTCAGGGAACCCCTCGCTGCAGGCCGGGTTCTCCGCGCAGAGCGAGGGAACAACCGCGCTGCAGGCCGGCGTTGTCGATGACCGCGGGTCGCTCGACGGGATCCGGACGCTTACCTTCGCGCAGCTCGACGACCTCGAGATGCAGGGCATCGCCGACGACGGTGTCTCCATCGCACCGGGCGACGGTCCCAGGACGCGGGACGTGACCTGGACCGTGCCTGAGGGGGCGACAGGTCAGCACCTCGTCGTCGTGGTCGGCGGCACCGCCCGGACGGTCGTCTCGAGCCAGGTTGCCGGGTCGAGCTACATCGCTGGCCAGCCCGCGATCACCGGGATCACGGCCTACCTCTACGGGTATTCCGGGGCGACGGTCGATCCCGTTCCACCGAAGGAGCCCGTCGACTGGACCGTTGTCATTGGCGCGTTGGCGGTGGTGGGAGCCGGGATTGCGGGGGGCGCACTGGCCGTCTCCCGGCGCAGGCCCACCTCCCCCGTACAAGAGAAGGAGAAAAAGAAAGAGAGGGAGAAGGAGGAAGAGGAGGGGGTCAGGTACATCCTGCAGCTGAGCACCGCCACGGTCCGGGTCTCCGGGGACCAGCCGGTCCCCCTCGAGATCACCGCCTGGAAACAGGAAGGTGACGGCCCGGTTGAGCCCGCCCCTGAGGCTGTGATCTCAGTTGTATCCCCTGCTGGCAGCGGGCTTCGGATCTCGCCTGCCATGACCGGGCGGCAGCACCTCTCCCTCTTGATCGTCGCCGGGGCCTCCGCTCAGTCCGGTACCGTGCCCCTGAAGGTGACCGCCTCGGCCCCAGGAGGGGGGACCGAGACCACAGTCACGGTCGAGATCGGAGAGCCACCCACGATGGAGTTCTACTGATGTCCGCCCAGTGGGTGGGTTCGGGAAGGTGACATTGATGTCCTTCGCATTCATGTATGATGCCGGGAGCGGCACGGTCATGCCCGTGGTGATCCGCTCGCGAATTCGCTGGAACGTCGAGCCCGTGCCGCTGAACCCGAATTTCCGGGTCGTCGTGGCGCCCGGGTGCCCCTGGATGGACCGGGTGGTGGTCACGGAGAAGGAGATCATCGAGGCGGGAAAGGCGGTCCGTTTCACCATTGCCCTACAGGGACACTTCTCCCTGGGAGAGTACGAGGCCCTGATCGCCGGCAAGGAGCCGGTCCGTCTCTCGGTGACCCTCTACCCGCTCGCCCTGCCTGTCCCGACGATCGGCGTCCCCGTCCCCGCCGGCCCGGGGCCGATGACCGAGGTCGTGGTGATCGGGCCCCCCGACTTTTCGCCGGCAGCGCTCGAGCTCGCCCCCGAACCGGTCCCCGACGCGAGCGATGGGACCCCGATGGCGGCGCTCATGGCCCACCTCACGTTTTCGGACCTCCTCGTCCCGACGGACGCCGAGATTGCCGGACTAGTACGGCAGGACTGGTTCAGGGTCGTGTCCAGGACCGAACGGGTCGGCCTCGTCACTGAGACGGCAGAGGGTGGCGGCAAGCGCGCCCTCTTCCGGGCGCATGGCCTCGCGCCCGGTACCCCCGGGAACGATTCGTTCGACGTCGGCGTCGCGGTCCGGGTCGGGGGGCGCAGGGTCGAGCAGCGCACAACCCTCGTCCTCGTGCCGAAGAAGACCTACGTCCTGCGTCTCTCGGCGAACCGGATCTCCGTCTCCCAGGGACGGCCCGCCGTGTTTCACGCCCTCCTTCTCGAGGAGGCGGCACCCGGCAAGGAGGTGCCGGTCCCCAAGGCCGTTATCACGGTAACGGAGGCGTCGGACGCGGCGGGGAGACTCCAAATCCTCGTCAGGGAAGGCACTGGTCGCGTGGACTGCACGGTCACACAGGTCAGCGGTGGGTCGGGGGAGTCGGCCGGACTGGTCGTCGCTGCCCGGGTGGGCCGGGAGACGTTCTCCAGCCGGGTAACCGTGGACCTCGGGGAGGCGCCGTCGGTCGTGCTGGTGACCGCAACCGACCCCCGCTGGGGGAGCACGATCGATCCATTCGACCCGGAGAGCCGCGTCGTGATCGACACACGCCTGGACCCCCAACCAGGCCAGATTCTCGGCGAGCGGGAACGGAACGCGACCATCCGGTTCGATGCGGCACGGGTCGACAACCTCGACATCTCCTGCCCCCTCTTGAACGCAGTCGACGAGCCGTGGTGGTACGCCGCCGAGGTCCGGGCTCGAGCGACGGGTCCTGCGGACACCCGGCTCCCGGACGCGGTCGAGGTCGAGGTGGTGGCGACCGTTGAAGGGAGCGAACTCTCACGCGCCACGGTGCACATCCCGCTCGGGCACGCGGCCGCCCTCGACGTCTCTCCCGGGGAGGTATTCCTGCTGACCCACCCCGAGAACCGTCAGGGCAGAGTGCCCGCACCCACCTACGTCGACGTCTCGCTCGCGGTCTCGACGACCTCTGGACGAACGTGGACCTTTGAACTGATCCCGGACGACGACGCCCGCGGCCTGGTAGAGGTCGACCCACCGGAATGGGTCGGGGACAGGGCGTCCTTTCGTGTCGCTGTCAATTCCGACGCGGCACCTGTCGACCCCCCGATCGGCCCAGGGGCATGGGAGCGGCGGATCCTGCTCCACCCGGTGGCGACGTCGGGCGACCTCGTGCTGAGAGGCCCCGATGTCCCGGTCACCGTCTCGTTCGAGGGGCTGTATGTCGCCGGAATCTACACCTGGCAGAAGGGGGATTGGAAGACCTCGGGCCACGAGACAACCGTGCCCCTCCGCGCGGATCTCCCGATGAAAGACCCCCACCGCGTTGCCTTCGTCCGGTTTTCTGTGATGACCTGGAACGGGACCCATGTCGAGGACGACCCCAGGATGGAAGAGGCGATCGCGTTCGAGCGGCTCGAGAGCGACAGCGAGCCAGCCCGAATCCTCTTCTCGCTGGGGGACCTGGTGAAACCCGAGCGGCATCCCGACTCATACTCCGGCCTCGAAGGGGCATGGCGATTCGAGTTCAAGCGTTTCGTCCCCGGTGACGGAGGGACGTACCCCGCCGGGATCATCGCCCGATCCGGGCCGTGGGAGTGCGCGGTGCCCTTGGAGATCGTCACCGCCGGGCGAAAAAGAAAGATTGGCACCCTCTCCGAGGAGCAGACCCACCTCCTGGTCTTCATCGAGGATGTAATTCCCCAGGGGCGGCCGGAGTACTCCCACCTCGTCCATGACCTCGCGGCGTTCGGGAAGAAGCATGCCGGGGCGAGGGACTACGCCATCCTCCGTGAGGTGATCTGGGAGGAGGCGCAGCGGATCTGGCGGGAGGACCAGCAGGACTACCTCACCTGGAAACCCTGGGAGACGACCATTCTTTCCGGGCTCGGGGCGACGAAGAAGGTGGGCGACTTCGCCTTCATGGCCGTGGTCGGGTACTACACGCGGAACCTCGGGTTCGCAGCCTCGTTCGCGAGCCAGCAGTTCGTTCCGCTCCTCAAGGACGAGCTGGTCGAGTTCTTCAATTTTTACGCGGACCGGTACGAAGCCGGAGAGGACGAACTCGTCGCTGTCTGGTGGAAATACTACGAACTGAACCGGGCCCGGTGGATCGAGATGCAGGCCGTCGCGGGCGTCGATACATTGATCATGGTCAACTTCGACCCGCGGAACCCCAGTGTCCGGATCCTGGTGATGCTCTGGATCTGGAAGTTCATCTACCACAAGGTCCGGCCAGGACCGAAGGAGAAGGTCTGCAGCTGGTACGAGGCCTTCGAGGCGTCGTCCTGGGACATGGCGCACCTCACCTTCGCGATGGTCTTCCAGGAGTTCCTGAACGCGAGCGGTGACCGGACTCTCAACGAGGCATGGGTGCAGGCAACGCGAGGGGGAGCCGCAGGGAAGCGCGGTCCACCAAAGCCGCTCAGCCAGTTCGAAGCTGAAATCCTCTGGAACCGGCTTCGAAAAGGACTTCACAAGGACGGTGGCGGGGAGTGGGTCGTGCTGGAGGGCGATGTGCTCGATCTGATGCGCCACCCCGAACAGGTGCGCCGGCTCGATCGCGAGGGCGATGCAGCGTTGAGAGCCGGGTTCGAACGGACACGGCAGGAGATCTACGGGCGTCACGACACTCAGCTCGTCGAGGCCCTGAAGGCAACTCACCCTGAGTACGCCGGAAAGGATATCATCGTCGCCGAGTTCGGGACTCCCGGGGCCAAACCCGGTGAAAAACTGAACACCGACCGCGACTATCGCGTGGTGGAGGTAATTGAGCGGAACCCGGACGGGACTCCCAGGGTCGTCAGGGAGGTGCCCCGCTCGAAATGGGAGGACTCCTCCTACGAGATCTTCGCGAGGGAGACGAGATGTCCCAACTGGAAGGACCCGGTTGCGGCAAAGGAGTGGGCGGAGCAGCGGCAGCAGCTCGGGACGGACGCGATACACGAAGAGGCCTGCATGGACTTCAAGGACCAGGGGCATATCCGGTGGGATGATGCAACCGGGTCGTTCGTTCGTTCGGTAGAGCCCTCCATGCAGTCGAACGTGACTCGCGTCGCGGCAGGGCACGGCCGGCTCTACGATCCCCCCGGAATCGCCCAGATGTACCGGACCAAGGTGGGGGACGCCTACCACCACTTCGGGGCGCCCGAGGCCTTCGTCCAGGCCTCGAAGGGGGTGAAGATGCTCGACACAATCCGGAATGGGTACTCGAACAACCACGAGATCCCCGACCTGCCGGACAACTTCCGACGGGCCGCTGACGCCGTGCATGAGGCGGCGAAACATCCCTGGGACCCGGCCGAGATCCAACGAGCGAACCGGGCGCTCGACAAGGAGGGGTTTGGGGACATCACCTCGTTCACCGAGGCGATGGCGAACGGCTGGGAGAGCCTCGCTCTCGCGAAGCCGAAGGTGGGTGGATAACCTGGGTGAGACCATGATGATGTTAGATGAAACGGGGTATCACGGCAGATGCAGTCTGTGGACTGAAGCACACTCGATAACGGCCGTTGTTCGCTGCGAGCCGTCGCACCGGACAGAGGGCTGGAGAGTGGAAGTATGAGCCCGAAGGGACAGTTCTGCCCAGGGTGCGGCTCACCCAGGACCCCGGGGAAGCGGTTCTGCGGGACCTGCGGGGCCAGGTTCGAGTCCGACTGCACGAAGCCGGCCTTATGCTCCTTGACCTTGCGCACCATGTCCGCCTGCGACTCCACCGACTGCGAGCAGAAGATCAGCCCGCAGCCCCCCTTGCGCGCCAGGGCAATCGCCAGGCGCGCCTCGGTCACCGTATCCATCGCGGCGGACAGCAGCGGGATGTTCAAATGGATCCCGGGGGCAAGTTGAACGCTGATATCGGTTTGGTCAGGCAGCACCACGAGAAAGGCCACGACCTCGAAGTCATTGATT